>CAZMYK010000530.1:0-3597 GCA_964570435.1 uncultured Saprospiraceae bacterium
CGCGTGCAATTAGTCTTACATGTAAGCAATCCTATAAAAATAAGAAACGTGTCAAATATCAGTGGTATAAGAAATGTCAGTGTTTCTTATTTTTATCGTACCGAAGTCCGACGCAAAGGGGACATTTAAAACCATGCTTGCAAGCATCTAAGAAAGTGTAGTGTCTGTATTTCATGTTATAAGTGCAGGGCCTTTCAAGTGTTGAGAATTATTAGGTCGAAGATTTCGGATAGCGCCATCTTGAGTGATAATGGAGAGAATCTGGCTTTGATGTTCTATCAATGGACCACCTTACTCAAGTCTCTAGAGGCTTATGATGTATATATGAATATTAATAAGCGACAACTAGACAAGGGTAACATATTCAGACTCTTGATTTCGAACCCTCTTTTCCCGAGGTCTATTCAGTATTCAGGTGACAAGATCAAACGCCATTTTGAAAATATTTCTGCTAGACCTGATGGATACGCCGAGGCGCTGAATGACTACGACGTTGCTGTGACGGAGTGTATGAGGTTCAAGGACTTCGACGAAGATGAAAAGGTGGTCAGCTACGTCGACCAAGCCTTCTCTTGTATTTCTAATTTTCATTTCAATATCGATAAACTCTATTTTCAATAATCTAGTTTTTACATTTGCGACTTAAATAATGCTTATATGACTTATTGCTTGGGTATCAAAGTGCGGGATGGACTGGTTGCGCTCGCTGATACTAGGATTACTTCGGGAACTGAAACTACAACAGCTAAGAAGATATCAATGCATACAGGTGAGCATGGCACCCTCTTTCTGATGACATCCGGCTTGAGGTCTATTCGTGACAAGGCGATCACCTACTTCGAAGAGGTATTAGAAGAAGAGGGACACAATTATAACAAAATGTACAAGGTGGTTAATTCCTTTGGTATCCAACTCAGAAGGGTTGCGGCTGAGGACAAGAAGCCACTTGCTGCATCAGGTTTGCAATTTAACCTCTTCACGATCGTAGGTGGTAAGTTGGCCAATGACGATGAACACAAGCTTTTTCTCCTCTATCCTGAAGGGAATTGGATAGAGATTGGTACTGCCGCACCTTTTTCGATTATTGGAAATTCAGGTTATGGCAAGCCAATCTTGAATAGGACGCTTGAATTCGATTCTACATTGAGATTCGCGTTGAAAACAGGCTTCCTTTCTTTTGATTCGACTAGGGTGAGTGCCAATGATGTTGGCTTTCCTATAGATGTGGTAATCTACAAGAATACCACAGGTGAGATCATTGAGAAACGCTTCGAGGAAGAAGATCTCAAGGAAATATCGGCTATTTGGGATAGTAGACTGGCTGATGTAATCAGGGAAATTCCAGAAGAATGGATCGATGGTCTAAGTGAAAAGTCGACACGAGATGAGGTCTTCATTTCGCAAGATCAATAAGTTGCTTCTCGCAAGTGATAAATACCACCATATAGGTGGAATCCCACCCTCACTATTTTAGAATACATTCCTTACTTACTTACTTACTTACTTGCTTACCAAAATAGAGACCGAATGTCAAACATGACTTTTTCAATGCAATAGATCTGGTGAAATTTTCCCTCAGAGGGCTTTAAGCCCTCTGAGGGAGCAACCGGTGAAAATCAGAAACATACTGCACCTAGCTCTACTTCTGCATGTGCCTACTTAGGTATATTCGGAAGGTAAAGCCAAGAGCCTTAAGTTTCTCATCTCATCAACTTATCCTATTTGAAGGTTTTGAGCCATCTAATCGAAAAATGTTACCTGAAACTCGTTTTTTGACAATGCTTTTTAATTGCCTCACTTTTCCAAAAGCTACTTAAAAAAGGCCTCTAAGTGGCTCGTAGGTAGTTCTTAATCTATTGATAATAAGTTGATTGTGACTCTCAATACTTCTACCTATTTCCTTACTTATTTTACTAGCTCTTTGAAGCTTTTACCGCCTTTGTTTCCTTTTTCTTCTTGTATTCGAAGGTTTTCTCCAGTCCTCCAATGCTCACCTTAAATTCACCAGGTTCTGTAATCCACTTCATATCTCTCCCAATAAATTGCAAGTCTTCGGGCTTGATTTCAAAACTTACTTTTTTACTTTCTCCAGGTTTCAACATCACCTTATCAAACCCTGCAAGTTGCTTATTGTTAGGGGTTACGGAGGCGAATAAGTCACTTGTGTAAAGCAAGGCTGCCTCCTTCCCACCTTTCGCACCTGTATTCTTAATATCGACGGTGACCGTCATTACCTCACCTTCGGAAAATGACACATTGCTCAAGTTGAGATTAGAATATTCGAAGCTAGTATAACTTAGTCCGTGTCCAAATGGATATTGGATCGCGTATTCGGACTCATAGTCGTAGACCCCTTCCATCTTTTCTTGATTCTCTGAAGGTTTGTGATCGTAGGTGATAGGTGTGTTGGAGAACATTGGGTAGGTATAAGGAAGACGACCAGAAGGATTGACATCACCGAATAAAATATTTGCCAAGGCATCACCACCATGATTTCCTGGCAAGTAGATGTGCATTACGGCATTAGCTTGGTCGTTAACTTCTCTAATGATCCTTGGTCTTCCTTCATTTAGCACAAGGATGACAGGCTTTCCAGTTTTATATAGGGCAAGAGCGAGGTCTCTCTGATTTCTAGAAATATCTAGTTCATGCAAGTCGCCTGGCTTTTCTGTATAAGTGTTTTCTCCAATGCAGAGTACTACTGCATCTACATTTGCTGCCGCCCTAACAACGGACTCAATGTCCACATTTTCCTCGTCGTAGTACTTTCCATCCATTTTGTACTCGAGGCCGGGTACATAGGTGACATTCTGGGCACCAATCTTTTTTTCTAGGGCTTCCCTTATCGTATTGAAAGACTCCGCGAATTCTTCTACTTTTTCGCCTTGCCAAGAATAGGTCCATCCGCCATTAAGGACTCGCATTGAGTTAGCGTTCGGACCGGTGAGAAGGATCTTCGCTTCCTTACTGAGTGGGAGCACACCATCATTATCAAGCAAGGTGATGCTTTCTTCTGCAGCCTTTTGAGCGATCATCTGGTGCTTCTTGCTAGCAAAATCAGGATACTGTTTGTAATTTGTAGTTGGGTTTTCCATGAGGCCCAATTTCTTCTTCATAATTAGGATCCTTCTGACCGCATCGTCGATACGTTCGATGTAAACTTCGCCTTCGTTAACGAGCTCTACAAGCAAATTGCAGAATTGCTGGTAGTCATAGGGAACCATACTCATATCTATACCTGCATTAATCGCCATCTTGATGGCTTCTTTGTGCGAGGATGCTACCTTGTCTCGCGTATGCAAGTTGACAATGTCGGCCCAGTCTGTTACAACGACACCTTCAAATTTCAGTTCCTCTTTAAGTAGGTCTGTCAATATTGTTTCATCTGAATGTACAGGGATCCCGTTAATCAACCCAGAATTGACCATCAATGATAGGGCTCCTGCTTCAATTGCCGCCTTAAAAGAAGGAAGGTGGATTTCTCGTAATTCTCTTTCAGAGAGGACAACTGGGGTTCTATCTTTACCTGTGGTTGGAGTCCCATAAGCAAGGAAGTGCTTCAAACAAGAGGCCACATTTCTAGGACCAATCTTGTTC
>CAZMYK010000531.1:0-3596 GCA_964570435.1 uncultured Saprospiraceae bacterium
CCTACTCGTTTTCCTAGCCTTCCTCTTGATCAGTTGTGGCGTTCGCAAAGAAATAGGTACTTCGGATCAGAAAACCTCGCTGCAATCTAAGCGTCTGTTGTTTATAGGACAAGACATCACCTCGATCAACAACTACATTAAAAATTGTAAAGATTGTCCTCAAGCTGATGGATATACTGCTTACCTAAATCTAAGCAACTTAAATAAGAAGGGCCAGTACGGAGGTCTAGGCTACAACAATAGGAAGAAGCTATATTTACCCAACTTAAACTGGGGAGCAGGTCCCATAAATGCCTATGCTCTTGCAAGAAATTATGAAGGAAGTCACCTGCAAATTGGTCTTTACATGGTCGACCAATCCCAAAATATTGTTGAAGGGAAACTTGACAAAGAGATTAAGCATCTCGCCAAGTTTTTCAACGAATTCACAAACCGCACATTCTATCTGAGGATAGGTTATGAATTTGATGGAAATTGGAACCACTATGATCCCTTTGACTACATCAAGGCCTACCAACACATTGTAGACCTGCTTCGAAAGAAGGATGTGCAAAATGTATACTTTGTATGGCATGCCTGTGCCTCTCCAATAGACGATATGATAGAGGGCTACAAGGAGGACCTTATGAGTTTCTATCCTGGCGATGAATATGTAGATTGGCTTGCAATTTCTTGGTTTCTGGTTCCATCCCTGGGGATACAAGGTTCTACTCAGATAGACTTAGCGGATGAAGTCTTAGTGATAGCAAGAGAAAAGAACAAGCCTCTAATGATAGCAGAAGCAGCAAATCAAGGATATAGCAACTCTCGGCTTACTAGGAAGAACATCACGGAAATTCTTGATGGGCCTGCTGGGAAGCAAGAGATTCAGAAAGATGCAAGTGTTATATGGGAGGAGTGGTACGCCCCACTTTTTGCTTGGATTAGAGAAAATGGAGATCTAGTCCGAGCATTCAGCTATATTAATGCCGATTGGAATTCGCAGATAATGTGGGGGCCACCTTACAAACAAGGATACTGGGGAGATTCGCGAATCGAGGTCAATGATGAAATTAGAAAGCGCTGGATTGCGGAATTTTCGTTGCCATTTTGGCAGAAGAATTAAAGGGCTGAATGGAATCCAAAGCCATTACAGCCGGTACCCAAGACCGATTGTAATCTGTGGAACATTAAGTTGTGTTTGAAAAAGGCCAATAAAAATATGATCATTAAGTGAGCCAAGTAGGTACAATTGATTTGAAAATTCATAGTGAAACCGTGCTCCAAAGTCTCCAACAATGATATTCTCTACATCTGCGACAAAACTCGTGTTATTTGCTTGGCCACCCACAGTTCTAATCCGCGTTATTGCGGGAGTGTTGAATTGCGAAATGCCTCCAGCGATGTATAGTGAAAATCTAAACTGCTTATTGGAATACAGGTAAAAAGATACTGGAACTGTAAAACAATAAGCAAAACTGTTGCCGTCGAATTTGATATGCTTTGTTTCTCTGAGGTAACCTTTGAAATAAGTTCCTTCTACTCCTAATCCAAGCCACTTGTACCTAAGCGAGTAATTGATCTTTCCAAGCAAGCTACCATTATAATTTAGGTCATATATGCCTGCATGATCCTTAAATGGTCTAATAGGTTGAGTGTAACCTAAGGTCGTGAAGAATTCATGCGAGATCTTCTCTTCTTGAGCAGAAGACTTTGTGATAGAAAGAAGCACAAGGAGGAAGAGATACAGACCTTTCATAGTGTGCTCGATTACTTTTAAGTTATGCCAAATACCAATAAACGTTCATATAAATAACTGATTGTAGACTAATATTGTTGTTAGCAGATTAGTATTCAAGGACTCATTTATACCATCATTTTCCCAAGATTATCTTCTTTATTTTTAGCTAAAGTGATAGCTTCGTGTTTCTTCCGTTATTGTCCTTGAAAAATAAGAACCACATCATGCGTAAACTCACAGGCATCCTATTCTTGCTCTTTATCCAATTCGCTAGTGCACAGGATTCCTTGCATATGGTGTTGGAGAATGCTCACTGGTCAAGCAAGCACAAGTTTCATATCGATATTTCAGACAGTAACGGCAACCACAGTCAGCTACCAGTCGTTGTGGTTAAAGGGAAAAAGAAGGGCCCAGTATTCACCATTATAGCTGGAGTCCATGGGTACGAATACCCTCCGATTATTGCGGCCCAAGAGATGATTGGTGAATTGGAGCCTGATCGATTGCTTGGCACAGTGATCATTTTACCATTGTCTAATCCTAATTCTTTCTATGGCCGGTCCCCTTTTTTGAACCCTCAGGATCAAGTCAATTTGAACCGTATTTTTCCTGGAGAAGAATCCGCCTCCGTCACAAGTAAGATAGCCTACTTCATGACCCACGGTGTAATTGCTAAAAGTGATATAGTAGTTGACATCCATGGAGGTGATGCAAACGAAGACTTACTTCCATTTGTATGTTATTATAATAATGAGCAGAGGCCTGAGAAAACACGGATAGCAAAGGAACTATCTGAAACAAGCGGCTTCAAACATGTTGTATCTTATCCTTATACGTTAAAGGAAGACGAAGATGCAAAGTATCTTTTTAAGCAAGCTGTGCAAGATGGAAAAATTGGCCTGAGCATAGAGTGCGGTGGGCTTGGGAAGGTAAATGAAGGTGAAGTAGCATTGATCAAAAAGGCCTTGTACAATATGCTATTGGAAATGAATATGTACGAATCGATTCGGCAGCCAAAGGTTGATTTTAGCCATCTTAACAAACAAACCTACATGAAGTCAGAGTACAAGGGCATATTTCGAAGTTCCTACAAGGCAGGACAAGAGGTGAATAAGGGAGATGTCATAGGTTCTATTAATGATGTCTTTGGTGACCTATTGACGGAGGTTGTGGCAAGTTCAAGTGGTGTTATCTTATACAAGATTGGTACACCTCCTGTAAATGTGGGAGAGACAATAGTCTGTATTGGATATTATGAATAGTTGAATGAAGCAGACTTTGGAGTATATTTACAAGACCGAAAAAAGAACTATGCGACACCTATTATTCATCTCCTTCCTTACACTAACATTGGCCTCTTGCCAAGTAAAAAAGAGCCTGCAATTCGAGCACAAATCTGAAGTGCTCAGTATTAAGAGGCTAGCAAAAGGGGTCTACCTGCATATTTCTTATTTGAAGACCAATGATTTTGGAAATGTGCCTTGTAACGGGATGATTTATATGAAGGGTGGGGAAGCGCTTGTCTTCGATACCCCAACTAATGACGAGGCAAGTATTGAGTTGCTTTCCTGGGTTGAAAGTAAGGGGTATGAAATTAAGGGTGTTGTAGCTACCCACTTCCATGAAGACTGCCTCGGTGGTCTTGGGGTCTTTCATGACCAGGGCATTAAGTCATATGCTTCTAATTCTACCATTGAAATATTGCAAGCTGCTAATTCAAGTCCCACACCAAATGAGGGCTTTGCTAGTGAAATAAGATTAAACATTGGGAAGCGGGAAGTAATACTTTCTTTTTTGGGAGAAGGACATACAATGGACAATATTGTGGGCTATATTCCTTCCGAAAACACCTTGTTTGGTGGTTGCTTGGTTAAGT
>CAZMYK010000532.1:0-3595 GCA_964570435.1 uncultured Saprospiraceae bacterium
CTGCATAGTATGGCGGTCATTTTCAAGGTCTACTATTTTCAGAAATTGACTGATATGTATGGCGATATACCTTACTCAGAAGCGAATAAGGGCGCAGTTTTTGCGCAACCGACCTTCGACAAGCAAGAAGATATATATGCTTCCTTTATTACTGACTTAAGAGGAGCTTTAGGCAATCTAGATGAAGGTAAGGATGAGGTAGGGAATGCCGACGTTTTGTTTGCTGGAAGTGTTAGCAGATGGAAGAAGTTTGGAAATTCTTTACTTCTCAGAATTGCATTGAGGATTTCTAATGTTGCTCCTGAAATGGCAAGGGAAGTAGGACGCGAAGCTCTTGAAGGTGGAGTGATGAGCGACCATGAAGACATCGCCTATGTTTATTATTCAGGTTCAAACACGGATGGGCGAAACGCCAACGGAGTGGCAGAAGTCTTCCAGGATTTTGGGGTTACGGGTCATCTTTTCAGATATAGCGATGAGCTTGTAAACTTTGTGATTAACAACGACGACCCCAGAGAAGACAATCTAATGGAAACCTACAGACCTGATGGCAGTGTCAATAACTCCGTTGGTTCAGGAAACCATCTTGGCCGGCCCAATGGGATTCCTCCAGGAAACAATGACTTTGTTTTTGCACAACCTCGTAGAGATGTAATGGTGACCTACGATGCACCAGCGATTTATATGAGCTTTGCAGAAGTGGAATTCTCAAGAGCAGAGGCTATCCTTAAGGGATGGGTAGAAGGAGATGTGAAGGAAGCTTACGAAGGTGGAATAAGAGCTGCCTGCCAACAATTTTCGCTCTACCCAAATGCGGAAGAAATCAAGGAGAAGGACATCACGGACTACCTGGAAGAAAACGACATCGAGTTTGATATGAATCGAGCAAAAGAACAAATCAATACACAGAAATGGCTGGCCCTTCTCTTCGATGGGATTGAAGCATATGCCAACTTTAGAAGGTCTGGCTACCCAAACTTGACACCTGGTTTTACCAAAGGTGAAAGTAGTGGCCAAATACCTAGAAGACTCAGATATCCAAGAGCAGAGCAAGTCAACAATGCGGTGCACTACCAAGAGGCGGTAGATCGGCTGGAGGGTGGCGATGCTATCACCTCTAGGATGTGGTGGGATCAGAAGTGAAAAATTAGAAAACTTGAACGCAATCATATTTAAATAAATAAAAACCTCTTTCAATGAAAAAATTACTACACAGTTTACTTTTTCTTCTGATTTGTCAGCTTTCTCTTGCCCAAACCTCAGGCATAGAACTAGACGGAACAGAAGGATACATTTCTCTCTGTCATGATGATAACTACGTCATCGACGAGGGATTTACAGTGGAAGCATGGATCTTCGCAGACCAATGGAAGTCAGAATTCTGGCAAGGATCCATCATCAATAAGGACAGACATGTCACAGCTGATACAGAGGGGTTTACCCTTAGAGCGGGAGCCAACGGATCCTTAAGTTTCGTTGTAGCCACAGGAGTGGCTTGGCCAGAAGTGATATCTGGGCCAGTCATGAACGCCAAGCAATGGTATCATGTGGCTGGGGTTTATCAATCAGGTACTGCAAGCCTGTACATAAATGGCGAATTCGTGAAATCTGCGCCTATTCCCGGCACCCCTTCTGCCAATCTTACAAGTGATCTTACGATCGGAGATTCTCCAGGTTGGCCAGGCCGAGTTTTTAATGGCATTATCGATGAGGTCAGAGTCTGGAATATAGCGAGGAGCGCAGAAGAAATTGCCAATAATACCACAACCTCTTTCACTGGTGAGGAAGACGGCCTAGTGGCCTACCTTCCAATGAACGAAGGAAGTGGGAGTATTACGGCTAACTTGGTTGATAGTGATTGTAATGGAGCAGTGGTGCAAGGCACTTGGACTGATGGTTATTCCATCCCAGAATTTGACTTAGGCGTCACTGCAATTAGTGCCCCTGATATCCTGAGTTTATTTAGCCGGCCAGTGCAAGTCCAAGTCGAAGTGCAAAACTATGGTAGCGAGTCAGTTTCTACCATTCCCGTAGCGCTCACAATCAATGGGCTTCCAAGTTTATCAGAAACCTTCATTACCTCACTTGAACCTGGTGAAAGCAAGACAGTTGTTTTTTCGAAACCTTTAAATCTTACAGGAAACACCACCAACCTAATTAGTGCAAGAACTGTCCTAGATAGTGATGGGAATGACTTAAATGATGAAGGGGCATACAGATATAAGAAACCTAGCAATGACAATAGCGTCACGATCATAAATGAAGAGCAACACAATTTTGGTGGTGCAGGCCAAACTAAATCGACCTTGGTTAACCTACCTAAGAATGTGGAAGACTTTGAGAGGATCCTTCTTCACTTTGACCTAGAATGCCCAATTACAGGATGTGATCCTTGGGATCAACCGGCTAAGATTTCGGTTGAGACGGCGGAGGGCGATGTTGAAATTGCGCGCTTCATTACACCCTATGGGATAGAATGTGGCCCCTGGACAGTGGATGTCAGCGATTTTAAAAGCATCCTCAAAGGACCAACCAATATCAAGTCCTTTATCCAGGTCTTCGGCCAGTCTGGTTGGCTCTTAAATTGTGATATTGAATTTGTTTCAGCAGACCTTCCTGCTTTTTCCAAAATGGCACCTTTGTGGGAAACCGACTACTTGGTATATGGAGACCCAAGTGTAATGAGCGATGACCTTCCAGCAGTTTCTACAGTCATTGCCGACAATACGAAGAGTGGTCACATGAGGATGACTATTAGTGGCCACGGTCAGGGTAATACCAACAATGCAGCAGAGTTTTTTAACGTCACCCATCAAATCGTTGTCGATAATGAGGTGGCAGGAGATCACAACCTTTGGAAGAACGATTGTGGTCAGAATCCATGCAGCAATCAGGGAGGAAATTGGACTCCAAGTCGAGCTGGATGGTGTCCTGGACAAGAGGTGAGACCCTACGTTTTTGATCTGACAGACATGATGACCGTAGGGCAGGAGTTGAGCCTAGACTACGAACTACAAGACTACACCAACTTACTCAATACGGGTTACAATAACACGGGTCATACTGAACCCCACTACCGAATTTTTTCATACCTAATTGAAGAAAGTGACACTCGCTATGGCAGTTTTGTCAATATTCGGGCTGACAAGGTGCTTGCAAGCAATGATGGCAGTAACCTGACAGGAGTAGATTTTACAATGACGAATACAGGTTCGGAAATGATCAGTGAAGGAACGCTTGCATTCTATATCAATGATGAACTAGTGGCCGAAGAAGTACTTGCAGCTTCAATCGAAGCTGGAGCTACTTACCAACATTCTTTTTCGAATGTCGAAGGCCTTAACGAAGGAGACTTGATCTTTGCGGTTGTGACCTCGACAGGTGATGAAGTGCTAAGTGATAATGTTGTTCTCGGCTTGGCAAGTCTTACCTCAAGTATACCAACGGTTTCGCAAGAAGACTTGAAGATCTTTCCTAATCCCTCGTCGGGGAGGTTCACAATTGAAGTTGGAAGGGACCTACTTAGCGGAGAGCTCGAGATCATCGACATTCAAGGTAGGGTTGTCCAGAAAGTACCCATGCATGATGACTTGAT
>CAZMYK010000533.1:0-3591 GCA_964570435.1 uncultured Saprospiraceae bacterium
GAGGAAGCGTGCTAAATGTAACTGTAAGAGAGGACAAAACCTCCGTTGACCTAATTGAAGGCAGCGATATTAATATAATACTGCATGGAAATCAACTCCTACTCTCGCCTGAAAAAGCACTCGAATCTGTTACCCTAGCATAAAAGCAATAGAATTAATATGAAACTAGTCTTAAACATAATGCTATTCAGCATTTTACTAGCTGCTTGTGACGCAGTCCAAGAAAGTACAAGTAGAAGTGAACAAGAAATTCAGGAAATACAAAAATCATACACTCCTGCCTGGGCAAAAGATGCAAGCATTTATGAAGTCAATATGCGGCAATTCACAGCAGAAGGCACCTTTGAGGCTTTCTCCACCCACCTTCCTAGGATTAAGGATATGGGCGTCAAAATTATTTGGCTGATGCCTATTCATCCAATTTCAAAGGTTAAAAGAAAGGGCGACTTGGGTTCCCCTTATGCTGTGGCAAATTACCTAGAAGTTAATCCTGAATACGGAAGCATGGCGGACTTCGACGCGATGGTAGCTAAGATTCACGACCTCGACATGAAGATCATCATTGACTGGGTCCCAAACCACACTGGTTGGGATAATCCATGGATCACTGCGCATCCAGATTGGTACACACAGAATGATGAAGGTGAGATCATAGATCCTATTGACTACAATACGGGAGAATCATGGGGCTGGACTGATGTAGCAGACCTAAACTATGACAATGAAGAAATGAGGAGGGAGATGATATCTTCCCTCAAATACTGGTTGACCGATCGGAAAATCGATGGGTTTAGGATGGACGTTGCCCACGGAGTACCAGACGACTTTTGGCAAGAGGCCAACGAAGAACTGAAGAAAGTTGGAGACATATTTCTTTTGGCAGAAGGTGACGTAGTGAAGCAGCGCAATGAGGGAGGTTTTCATGCTGACTACGGGTGGACCCTTCATCATATCTTAAATGATATTGCTAAGGGAGAGGCAAATGTAGAGGAGGTATGGAAGTATTACCAAGAAGATACCACGAATTTTGAAAAAGGGTACCATATGATGTTCACATCGAACCACGATGAGAATACTTGGGCTGGTAGTGTTTTCGAAAGAATGGGCGATGCCCATAAGGCTATGGCAGTGTTCACTTGTACCTTCGATGGCATGCCTTTGATCTATGGAGGTCAGGAAGAACCTATGAAGAAGCGACTTGAATTTTTCAAGAAGGATGAAATAGGATTCAAGGACTATGCGTATCAAGATTTCTATACGGACTTGTTTCAAATGAAGAAAGATAACCAGGCGCTTTGGAATGGAGAATTTGGAGCTCCGCCTGTAAGTCTTAGTGAAAGTAAAGAGGTTATTGCCTTTGCACGCGCAAAGGGTTCAAATATAGTCACGACATTGATCAATTTTTCAGATTCGGAAAAAAGTATAACTTTGCAGAATATCAAGGACTTAGCGGGTCAGAAGGTGGAACTACAAGAAGGTAGTAAAGTAACTTCAGATGCCGTTGTGCTTGATGCGTGGGGCTACTCTGTATTTAGTACTAAGTAGAATCCACCTCAGCTCTTCAAGAAGGGCTGATTCCAAGAACTAGCTGGTTATCAGGATTAATGGACTTGTCTCTATTTTTTAGAGCGTCATTTGACACCCTACATATGCCAAATGGCATCTACTAACCTGTGACCAGCTTTTCAGAACTGGTCAGATTCAATGTAGGCTTGAATGAGTTTTTCCTCTCCTTCTTTTCCCTCATAGAAATTTCCATGCTCCATCCCGAGGATGCCATCGAAGCCCTTGGAGTGTATATATTTGAACACATTCTTGTAGTTAATTTCTCCAGTAGTAGGCTCCTTCCTTCCTGGATTATCTCCTATCTGAAAATAGGCAATCTCATCCCACGAATCCTCAATGTTTGGGATTAGGTTCCCTTCAGTAATTTGTTGGTGATAGATATCGTAAAGAATCTTGCAAGAGGAGCTGCCCACGCTCTTACAAATATCAAAAGCTTGTGCACTCTTGGTCAGAAATAAACCAGGATGGTCCCTAAAATTGAGGGGTTCTAAAACGACTACCAAATTATGTGGCTCAAGTATTTCGCATGCCATTTTCAAGGCTTCAACAACGTTCTGTGTTTGGTAGCCCATATCCTTTCTAAGGTCGAGGTGGCCTGGAACCACTGTCATCCACTTGGCATTCACCCTCTTAGCCACTTCCACAGACGCCTTAATAGATGTGAGAAATTCATCTCTATAGTCTTGATCACCGCTCGCTAAACTAGCTTTCTTCCAATAGATCTTATGTGCAACAAAAACGCCCATTTCCATTCCATGCAATGCCAAAGCCTCACCCATCTTCTTCTGGACTTCGACTTGACGATTAGGCATTCCATTATCTTCAAAAGCCGTAAACCCTCTTTCAGCCATATAGTTAATCTGATCTATAGGATCATCACCAGCATTGTTTTTAAACATCCCTAGATGGGGAGCATACTTCAGTTGAAATTTATGGTCTGAATCAGACTTTGAGAAATTTCTCACGCTTTGACCTGCACCTATTGCAAGTGGTGCTAGCAAAGACGTTGATTGTATAAATTTCCTTCGCTTCATAGTTGAATATTTGACCCTTAAGGTAGTAAATTATCAAGGCAATGGCTTGTGTAGAAGAATTAAAATCTAAGAATCTGAAACATCATGCCACCTAGATATGTATGACCTGTATATCCTGCAGGCAATGATATTAGTCTACTATAGTGCTATTCCATTTTTTGATAAGACAGTATTTATTTTCTTTTCTACTAGCCCTTTGTCATAAGTAGACACTTATCCACTATTAATCCCATAGATGAAACTATCAAATAGTGTGGTCATCTCTTCATTCCATAGGCCACGAAGGTTGGCCCATTCCAATTAGATTGATCTCCTGCCAAATATCTTTCCCATAGGAAGTCTCAAGGTCATCGATAAGAGTAAGCAGTTACAAGTGATCTTAGTACTTAAGCTTTATTGACTCCGTTTCTGGTAGGGAGCTTCCGCCAACTGACCATTTTCCACCCCTTAGGGAAAAATTTCGAGGTCTCCTCCATAAACTTCGTTTTCCCCCTTTTTTACGAGGTCGATGACGTCTTGTGGAGTCAAATAGTATTTCTTGATCCGCGCTACATAGTTTTTATCTATTTTGGAATGGCTAAGTATGAAGTTTTTTGATTCCAAAATATAGTCAGCCATACCTGACCTTATAGCAAAGTGGTCAGCCGAGGATTCTACCTTTCGAATATGGCTGTCCACACAAAGATATTTCAGGCCAAAAAAAACCAAATTAAATCTGCCTCGATCTTGATAATCCATTATGTGTCCAAGTTCATGACCTAGCCATCCGATCATGACATCTCTTGGAAGATCCACAGTTTCGAATTTTTGACCCTGTATCTTGAAGCGCTTGCTTATCACTATGAGGTACTCGCGGTTTTCTTTACTCTTAAAGAAACTACTAAGCTTGGGGCGAGCTTGCATCGTTGCATTCTTAATATCCTCGACAAAGCGAAATTCTATCTTGGTCTCATCTAAACTTGGATAGAAGCTAAGAGCCACCTTAGTAACA
>CAZMYK010000534.1:0-3583 GCA_964570435.1 uncultured Saprospiraceae bacterium
AGAATAAGGATAAGGAAGAACAGGAGGAAAGGATTCATGGCTTGAAAATAGAGAAGGTCTGTAGATTATTAGGCTTAGCACTTGGATTTACTGTGTTAAATGTAAGCCTAAGCACTATTGACCTTGAGAATAGAAAGCAAGGTAAGTGAATGATTAGCAATTCTCCGTCTTAGGTCTCCCGCTGGCTTTGTCGCTCAATCCAGCCACAAAAAACTGTCCATGCCCTTTTTGCTTTCACCGAAAATGGATACTTTGGAAGGTGTAAAGCCAAAATTTCAGAAGATTGAAGAACTACCTGTGGACCTGCTTCGTACTCCTGCTTACCCTGGTGGGGCAAGCTCAAGAGGCTTCGGATACCTTGCTTATAGGCTATACCCAGGCGCCACCCTTTATAATTGAAGAAGAAGGTAGTCGAGAAGGCATTAATATCTGGTTGTGGGAAAAGGTGGCGGAAGACCTTGGATTGAAGTATAAACTACAAAGGATGGGCTTCGCGGAAATGTTAGAAGCCCTTAAGCAAGGAGAGATTGATGTCAGTATTAATCCATTGACCATTACAAGTGAGAGGAGTAAGAAGATGGACTTTACCCATACTTATTTTTCGTCTAACTCTACGATCGTCGTCTACAACTCTTCTTCTCTCCAGAAAGGCTATCAATTTCTAAGAGCCTTTTTTAATGTCAATTTTCTAAGAGCCTTTTTTGCCCTTCTTTTGATCATTATCCTATTTGGAATCGCAATTTGGATATTCGAGAAAAGAGTGAATCCAAGTCACTTTCGATCTGGCTGGCGAGGCATATGGGACGGTATATGGTGGTCTGTAGTGACGATGACGACGGTCGGCTACGGAGACAAAACGCCCAAAAGTCGGGCAGGCAAGATGATAGCACTGATCTGGATGTTTAGTGGTTTGCTATTCATTTCAGGTCTTACAGCCAGTGTTGCTTCAATGCTGACGATTAACCAACTGCAATCAAATCCAGAAGGCTTCAATGAATTCAAAGAAGCAGAAGTGGGGTGCATCAAGAATTCAAGTACCAACGAATTTCTGCATGAGCGGTTTTTTAAGAATATTAATACCTATGGCAACGTGTCTGATGGCCTCAGTGACTTGATCGACGGTGAGCTAGATGCATTTCTATACGATGAACCGATTTTGAGGTATCGGATAAAGAAGGATCCTGAATTTGAGCGCTTGAGACTACTTCCTATTAAATTTGACCTACAATTCTATGCCTTTGGCTTGCCAAAGAAAAATGTCGAATTGAAAAATGCCATCTCACAGAAGATTCTAGAAATCACAGAAAGCATCGAGTGGCGAATGATCCTTAATGAGTATAGTCTTTCGGAAATATAGCAAGCTGAAATGAGAATTTGTTACCTTATAAATGATTGGGAGATCGGCACTTCCTATTGGAAGACGGCGCACCAAATGAAACTTACATGAAGGAAGGATTTCTATTATGCTTAGTACTACCTTTTCTGCTCTTGCTCAGTTGCGAGGAGGGCGGATCTAAGACCTACCTATTTGCAGGTTCTTATACTGCCGGTGAAGCAGCACAAGGTATCATTGTGTTTGAATTCAATATGGAAAGCGGGTCCTTGCATGAAGTGCATCGGCTAGATAGTCTAGTGAACCCTTCCTTTTTGAGCCTAGCTCCTAGCGGCGAATTTTTATACAGTATTACTGAATCGAGGCTGGAAGTTGATGGAAATTTGTCCGCTTTTAGGATTGATACGCTCACTGGTAAACTTAGCTTTCTCAACAAGGAGTCTGTGGGAGGAAGAAATCCTGTCCATGTTTCTGTAGATCAAGAGGGCAAGCACGTTGTGGTCGCTAATTATACAGACGCTGGATTAAGTATTTTTGAATGCGCAGCAAATGGGAGAATAAGTCCTGCCATCAAGCATTTGGAATTTCAAGGCAGTAGTATTATCGAAGGTAGGCAAGACGCCGCCCACCTCCATTCAACATGCTTCAGTCCAGATGGAAATTATCTTTTCGCACCCGACCTTGGATCTGATAAGATTAGGGCTTTTGACCTAGCGAAAATGACGACTTTCGGTGAAATTGATACCTTGACAGTTGATAGCAAGGCGGGCAGTGGTCCTAGGCATTTCACCTTTCATCCTTCTGGCAATTATGCCTATTGTGCGGAGGAGTTGAGTGGAAAAGTAGCTCACTATGCTTACAGGGATGGGCAACTAGAATGGCTTCAATCATATGCCTCCTATGAGCAAGAACATGAGCAGTACTCCTGCGCTGATATTCATGTTTCACCTGACGGAAAATTCCTCTATGTTTCCAATCGACATGCTGAAAATTCGATTACAATTTATAAAATAGATCCTGGCAATGGCGCTCTACAAGTGCTAGGATATGAGCCGACCCATGGTGTGCTGCCTAGGAGCTTTGTTATAGATCCGACCGGCAATTACCTATTGGTCGCCAATATGTCGTCTGACAATATTGTAGTATTTGAGAGAAACTTAGAAACTGGATTGTTGAGAAAGGTAGGCAGTAGCACGGTTATGGAGCGGCCTTCAAGCTTAAAAATGAGAAGCTATGGAGGCTAGTTCTTGACAAGATCTGATTAAATATAATGAAGTGTAGATAGTCCTTGAGTCCATGGATAATATTAAAGCAACTTAAAGAACATTAAAAAATAGATTTCGCGCAATGAGAAAGAAGATTAAAGATCTAATCAAAGAACTAAAGTCGATCCAGATTGCAGAAGCGCAGCTGGAAAAACTAAAGACCAAGAGGCATGCATACGCTATGCGAATGCGTGAGATCGAAGGAAGCATTGACTACGATAGTGAGGTGCTGGATAAGCTCTCCTCGAATAATCTATTTTCGATGTACCACCTGCTGCTGCGGCGAAAGGATTCGACCCTGGATCTGGTTAAACGCCACTACCTCCAGCTATCGATCGAGTACAACGATCTGAATAAGTCGATTAAGATCATTGACTTTGAGCAGGAGGTCTTACTGCGAAAAATAGCCCAGGAGGCAGGAATCAAGGAATCTTTGCAGCTCTTATTTGATGAAGTCGAGTCTGAATTGAAGGGTCCTGATCTAAAGCAATACCGGTCCATACTTAATAGGCAGAACTCAAAGATCCGCCTTGCCAAAGAAATACGGGAAGCAGTCGCAGCTGGACAGAAGATCGAAGCACGATTTGACGAGGCGAAGGCTTGTCTTGAAAAATTCCAAGATACTTTGGAAGAAAAGAACTATTCGGCAAAGAGAATTTCAACGCACAAGGTGAGGAACATTGAGGACTACCAGGAGATTATGGTCAAGATTAACCATGATTTTTTGATGTATGAAGTGGAGGTAAATGATGTGTATAACGAAATTTTGAACGCAAAGGACTACCAATCTTCTATCGTTAGCAGTTTTATGAAGGACTATCGACGAAACCTAGCAGAAGACATTGGGAATGCCAGAAGTCTAAAAAGTAGTGGTCAATTTATCAAACGTTACAAGGAGATCATTGCGGGTCTAGATGAGGTGTTATCTAGGGATTTGAAGAAAATAGAGGAGGAAATTAGGATCATTGACGAAGAGGGTGAAGAA
>CAZMYK010000535.1:0-3582 GCA_964570435.1 uncultured Saprospiraceae bacterium
GAGACGGCATACCTGAAATGAATGGAGATGATAATTGTACGACTTCTATGATCATGGTCGATGTCCAAGACAAGCTGGCACCTACCATTGTGTGTCCTGCAGATATGACGATCAATTGTATAGACTTTATTGTATATGAGGACTATATGAATGATGATCTAGATGAAGATCAGGAAGAAATATTAAATGCAAGATTCGACACAGCCTTTACAACGAGTACATGTGTTTTGGTGACGGGTCAGACTTTCTCAGGAAGTGAGTTCTGCGGAGAAGGAGATGCTATCAGAACATTTACAGCTACCAATTCGAACGGTAGCGTAGATTGTGATCAGACAATTTTTGTCCGTGCTGATATCGAAAATACCCTAACATGTGATAGGATTTCATTCCCGACATTGTCAGAAAGTCCTAATAACTACGACTGGTGTGATCCAGCAGATGAGGTAGCACCCTTCGTTACTCCAGTGATTGTGAATGAATGTGGTGAGGTTACTATCGAAGAACCTGTTGTTGTAAGAGATGATATGTGTACTGAGGTAGGAATTAATGTAACCCTTGATACCTTTAATTTTGCAGATGGTGGTTGTATTAAGATCCTAGCTCACTGGGAGGTGATCGACCAATGTGTGTTTGATGAGAACTTTTTAGATGACAAAGGAGACAGTGATCCAAGCAATGATGAGGTAGACCCATTTGTAGAAGAGAATGGGTACTTCGAAATATATGTTGAGTATGACATCTTTGATGAAGATCCTCCAGAATTGGTTTGTGATGACATTACGGTTGAAACAGGCGATTGTGTTGCCAACTTTGATGCCTTCAGTATCACAGCTACGGATGAATGTACCCCTTCAGATGCTATTGGATATGCTTTCAGAGTTGATCTGGGTGCAGATGGAACCTATGACTATCCAGCAGCTGATTCTTCTGCCGCAGGAAACGTCTTTGATGCAGACTTAGTTGGTGGCCTACCGATTGGTAGACATAACATTAAGTGGGTTGCGCTTGATGGCTGTGGAAACTTTAGTACGTGCATTCAAGAAGTGCTAGTAGTGCAAAGAATCAAAGCTCCAACTCCTTACTGCCACCTTGGACTTTCTAGTGCAGTGATGGATGAACAATTCGGCTGTGCAGTAGAAATGTGGGCGGACGACTTTGTTGTGGATCAGGCCTTGGGAGCTTGTGGCGAGTCAGTGACCTACCTCATGGTGCCTTATCAAGATATATTCGGTGACCCTGCTGATCCAGATGATGACTTGTCTCCTGATGATGCTCTTGAGATTGCTGAAACGAACTGGGAATTTGGATGTGAATACATCGAAAATGGAATCCAGCACGTAATTGAGATTAGAATATATGCTGTAGATGAAAATGGGGTATATGATTTCTGTGATGCTTCATTGACATTAAATGATAACTTCGATTGTTGTACTAACCTACTAGGGGCTGCAACTTCAATATCTGGAAATGTAATGACTGAGAATGGCATTGTAATGGGCGGAATAGAAGTCTCCGTGGAAGGGAGCGATCCTGAACTACCTAGAAAGGTCACTTCGAATGCTACTGGTACCTATGTCTTTGATAATATGAAGATCGCTAGTGCTTATGAGGTTTCTGCTTACAAAAATGTTGATGCCTTGGAAGGTGTAACGACCTTGGATCTAGTACTAATCCAGAGACATATCCTAGGAATGACAATGCTGAACTCTCCTTATAAGATTATTGCTGCAGATATTAATGGTAATGAATCCATAAGCGCAACAGATCTATTACAGCTAAGAAAGTTGATCTTGGGATTATATCCTGACGATTTATTCCCGAACAACTTGTCTTGGAGATTCCTAGATGACTCTTACAGATTTGTCGATCCAGAAAGACCCTTCCCGATCGATGAGAAAATTCGAGTAGATAACCTGCCTCACGCAATGTATAATCAGAACTTCGTTGCTGTGAAGACGGGAGATGTTAATGGGTCTATTCAGGCTTCTGCAAACGGGGCATCTGCACCGAGAGAATACCGCAACTACCATATTGGTGTTGACAATGCGATATTCGATGAAGGTCAATTTGTTAGTCTTCCAGTTCTTGCGACTAAGAATAATAAGATCGTAGGTATGCAGTTTGCGCTGAATTTTGATACTGAGATGATTTCGAATCTTGAATTCAAGGGTGAAACATTGACGCTTGGTGGTAATAATGTTTCTGTGGAGAAAGGTTTGGCAAGACTAAGCTGGAATCAACTTGAAGCAATTGACATCGAAGAAGGAGATGTGCTTTTCACTATCAACTTTACGACGAAGAAATCAAGCAGAGTAACAAATGCGCTTAGATTGAATAGTAAGGTGCTGGGAGCAGAAGTATACAATGATAATTTAGAAACTGAGCAACTTACGCTTGATTTCAGAACCGTTGAAGGTGCTAACTTTGAGCTTCTGCAGAACGAGCCTAATCCTTTTAGTGATCTAACCAGGGTTGCTTTCAATTTGCCAGCCTCAGGTAACGTAAATCTTAAGATTTTCGATCTTGCAGGAAAGATTGTTCTTAGTCAAAGTGGCAGCTACCCTAGAGGATTCAACAAGATCGACGTAAATGCTGCAGAAATAAGTGCTGCAGGTGTACTCTACTATCAGATTGAATTCAATGGTGAACAGATAACAAAGAAAATGATCCTAATTGACTAGGATTTAAGAAACGATTTATAGATAAGTTTAAAAAAGGGCTGGATATAAAGATATCCAAGCCCTTTTTTCTCTAATAAACATATATAGAAAATAAATATTATCCTTTTAAATATCTATTTTTGTGTGAAAATTCGAGGTATGGCATATGAAATGGTAGGTAAACTTCACAAGAAGTTTGAAACGGAAAGCAAGACCAGTAGTTTCCAAGCGAGAGAGTTCGTAGTGGAGACCATGGATACGAATTATACTCAATATATCAAGTTCCAGTTGACGCAAGATAGGTGCGGAATCATCGATAACATCAATGAAGGGGAGCAACTTAAGGTTTATTTTGATCTTAGAGGTAGAGAGTGGAATGAAAAGTATTTCACCAATCTTAATGCTTGGAAGGTAGAAGCACAGACTGCCGCAGCCCCTCCTCAGCAGGCACCGGCAGGTGAACCATTTCCAACTGAGCCTGCTAACCTCGATACGGGAGCGAGTGGGCAAGCGACGAAGGAAGATTTTGATGATCTTCCGTTCTAGGTAAATTTTTTTGCTACTTGCTTCGTTACTACACCGATGAGGATCCTGTTTTTTCTGCTCTTTTTTAATTCTGTACTGTGTAGTCAGAGTTTATACTCATTGCATACACAATGGGACGATGAGATCACACAGTGGGATATCAAGCTTGATGAGGGTGAAATAGAAGGTTCCATCGAGATGACTTGGAGACTTAGAAATGATTTCACTGAGTGGAATTATAGAATTGACGGTCTTAGGGGAAGCATTCAACAAAAATGGGACAACAATCCTAATGTCTGGGAGCTTAGATCTGGTGGTCTCTTAGTAAGCATATCAACCGTTTGGACAGGTGACTTCAATTCTTGGAGAATTTCAGATGGAAGCACTACTATAAAAG
>CAZMYK010000536.1:0-3580 GCA_964570435.1 uncultured Saprospiraceae bacterium
TTAGCACGATCAGCGACATATTCTACCCTATATTCCTCACCAATTATTCCTCCCTCCATATTCTGCTGATGATTCCTGTTAAAGCCAGTAGCAAGCATTTGATCTCTGCTAGGACTAGGGAGCAGATCTCCCGCAAGTTGCCAAGTAACAAATTGGTCATAGGACATATTCTCGTTGAAAGCCTTGATGACCCAGTCTCGCCACGGAGACATATCACGGTAGCGATCGACTGTATAGCCATGCGTGTCAGCGAACCTAGACAGATCCATCCACCCAACGGCCATTCTTTCCCCATAGGCCTTAGAATCTAACAATCTGTCAACTGCCCTTTCATATGCATCTTCGCTTTTATCTTCTTCGAAGGCAAGAATTTCCCCATAAGTCGGTGGAAGCCCTGTAATATCAAAGCTGATTCTTCTCAAGAGTGTAAGTTTGTCAGCTTCTTCGGAAGGACTCCAACCTTTCTGTTCCAAATTTGCTAGAACATACTTGTCTATTTCATTCTCCACCCATTCAGTGTTACTTACTTTGGCGGCTTGTACTCTTTCAGGTGCTTCAAAAGCCCAATGATCTTTGTACTCAGCACCTTCTTTGATCCATTTAATAAGGATCGCTTTCTCTTCGGGCTTCAGACTTAAGTTAGACTCTGGAGGAGGCATCATTTGGTCCGGGTCTTCTGATACCAATCTATGGTAAACTTCACTTTTTCCCAGTTGTCGAGGCACAATCGCAAACTGTCCAGGCTTGTCTTTCAAAGCCTTATAAGCATCTGCTGCATTGTCGAGTCTTAGATCAGCCATCAACTTGTTCTTGTCGTTACCGTGGCAAGCAAAGCAGCGATCTGATAGAATCGGCTTTACATGGATGTTGTAGTCAATTTTGGAAGGCAGATTGTCATAGACCAGATCAATGTCTTCTGGCAACGAGGGTCCGCATGCAGCGACAAAGAGTATCGGTATCAGTAGGTATAGGTATCCTTTCAACTTTATTTATTTTAGCACGGCATCCGTGTATTCTTGAAGGTGGGGGAAGTTTTCATCCGTTTCTCCAATTTCAACTCGAAGATTCTTTAGCTCCTTTTTCATATCGGCAATTTTCAACGCATAGTCGGGATTATCAATTTCGTTCTTAACCTCACTTGGATCTTTTGTAAGATCATAAAACTCCCACGCCTTAGGTGTACTTACAATCTTGTGCGACCCTTCTTCGGCCCACCACATGGTTTTTGTGCCGTACTTTTCCGTATCATAGTGCTCGCCATAGTAGTATATCAACTTATGGTCTTTTGACCTGATACCAAAGTGCGCTGGCACGTCATGATGCACCAAATGCATCCAGTATCTGTAGTAGGTATAGTCTCGTTCTTCTTCCATTTCTCCTCCCTCTACGACAGATGCGAAACTTCTTCCCTGCATATATTCAGGGACCTCACCACCTGCAAGTTCAATAATCGATGGCGCAAAGTCAGTATTGTTAACCAATATATCTGGTTTCTTTCCCTTCAAAGCCTGACTTCTGCCATCGAATACCACGAAGGGCATCCGCATAGATTCGTCATACATCCATCGCTTATCCATATAATCGTGTTCCCCAAGCATCATTCCTTGGTCACCGGTGTAAATGATAATTGTATTCTCCCACAAACCATTGTCCTTCAGGTAGGCAAAAAGCCGTCCAAGATTATCATCAACTCCTTTAACACAACGCAAGTATCTTTTCACGTATTCCTGATAGGCCTGAGAAGTTGCGATTCTCTGATTCTCTTTGTTTTCAAAGCCATACTGGGCAACATAACTTCTATGGGGATGCCGCTGAGAAACAGAGGTACCAATGAAATTGCGTAGTTCACCATCCCTTCCTAAAGTTCCTTCTGAACCAAAGTCTTTTTGCTCATACAAACTGGTAGGTTCGGGGATAAAATCATCTGCAAGATAGTCCTCATACCTTGGAGCATATTCGAAATCATCGTGGGGTGCCTTGTAGTGATGCATTAAAAAAAAAGGAACTTCCTTATTCCGCTTACTTTCTAGCCAAGCGATGCTGCTATCTGTTATCACATCTGAAGAATGCCCTTTTGTCCTTTTCACATTCACAGCCCTGCTTTTTCCTTCGAATGAATGACTAATCGTCGTATCACCCTCCTCGCGTACTATAAATTCAGGATCAAAGTACTTTCCTTGACTAATTAGGACTTCATAGTAATCATAAGTAGAAGGCTCTTCTTTTAAGTGCCATTTTCCAATCATGGCTGTTTCGTATCCTAGCTTACTCATCTCCTTCGGTAAGTATTGCTTCGCTGCTGGTAATCTTCCATCTAGGTCTAAAACACCATTGGTTTGAGAATACTGGCCTGTCATAATGCTAGCCCGCGATGGCGTGCAAATTGAGTTGGTACAAAAAACGTTGGTAAACAAGCCACCTTGTCGGGCTAATTCATCCAAGTGTGGGGTGGGATTAACGGAGCTTAACCTCGTGCCGTATGCACCTACAGCCGTATGTGCATGATCGTCTGACATAATGAAGATAATATTGGGCTTTTGCTCGACAGTCTCAGAACATGCTAATAAGGTTACGAGTAGAAAACTATAGAAAACCAATTTTTGAAGCATTGCTAATACGTTTGTATACCTCATACTAAGATACCAATATTGAGTTTGGCGGTCTAGAAAATATGTATTGTACTATGAATGATATGAGTTCCTGTTTGTAAAGTATTGATTAACTGAACATTGTAATTGCCAAATAATAGACAAATACTCATTCAAAATGTTAAAGTTGACCTATGCAAACCCATTTTAACTCTAAAAATTCTATTTTCTATTTCGAACGAAGTAAATTACAAGAAGACGAAAAATCTTCAAGAAACCGAGTAGAAACCTTACAACCTAAACTGGAGGCGTCTTGCATTTAATGTGAGATGCCTATTTTTTTCTGCCTCAGAAAGCTTAAGATCACCACTAAGTACTATTCCGAGACTTTCACCTGAATTTTGTTCATTCCAGCCAGTGGTCTACCATCTGTTGAAATTCCTTGTGCGATAATAAAGTAGGTTCCTACTTGGTCAGATGTAGAAAAGGACACTTTGGCCCTGCCATCTAAGTCTGCAAAAACATAGGGTTCCCAATGAATTGTTGTCCGCAGATCTTTTCTGTTTTGGTTTCCCAAAGCGTTTTGATCGAAGGTAGCAAACTTCTTCGCACGGTAGTAGCCTTCCATTTTGATCCACTTCTGGCCAGGTGTGTCTTCATCTGGCTGGTTTTGATAACTCCTCGTATAAATCAATATTGCCCCTGCCGCTCCCTGAGCACCAAAAATGGAGGCTTGCGGCCCTGAGATTACGTCAATAAATTCAACATCTTGGACTGGATACGTTTTGATAAATTCAAGATTCACTAGTATCCCGTCAAGAAAAATAGCAGGACCAGTCTCAGCGTTGACACTGATTATACCTCTAATTAAGATCTGCTCCTCACCACCAATGCCAGAAATCCTAACTCCTGGAAAACGCCTTAATAAGTCAAGGATCGAAGCAGCTTCAGTCGCACCTGGCACCGAATCTAAGACAAGCCTTCGATCGGGA
>CAZMYK010000537.1:0-3579 GCA_964570435.1 uncultured Saprospiraceae bacterium
TACAGACATGACTTCTATATTCGAAGGTGCCGCAGATTTTGAAGGGGACCTAAGTATGTGGGTCACAGATTCTATAGAGATTATGACGAAAGCATTCGCTGACTGCTACATTTTCAACAGCGATATATCTACCTGGAATGTAAGTAATGTTACTGCAATGGACTCCATGTTCGCAATTGCTGAGTCTTTTGATCAGGATATTTCTCACTGGGATGTAAGCAATGTAACGACCATGGCCTCGATGTTCAAAAGAACCGAGGATTTTGATCAGCCTATCGGTGTATGGAATGTGCAAGCCAATAGCAATTTTGACAATATGTTCGAAGGTGCTAAAGCCTTCAATCAAAACTTGGGAGCTTGGCGATTTGACGAGTCAGATAGTGTTGTCGATGTGTTTCTTGATGCCGAAGGCTTTGAATGTGAAGCCTGGTCGCAGACGATCATTGGCTGGCATGTCAACAATCAGAACATAAATAATATTGCCATAAGTGGGCCACAGGCTGACTATGATGAAACCGCTTCGGACGCAAGAGACTTGTTAGTCGCTCGTGGCTGGACTGTAAATGGAAATGCTACTGCTGGCACCTGCATCAATAAGCTCGGAAAGTACTGGACAGGTGCGGTCGATACCGATTGGGACAATAGTCAAAACTGGTTTCCTGAAGTCATCCCTGTGGAGGAGGATAGTGTGATCATAGTAGAGCAAGTTAATAACCCTATCTTATCAAGTGTTGGAGCAACATTGACTTCGATGTCCATCCAGAGAAATGGTATCATGACTGTGGATCCAGCTGGTGAACTTTATATAGATGGAGATGACGTAGAGGGAGATGGGAACTTTGGTATACTAATGAATGATGGGGCAGAATTCATAAATCATGGATTTACGGAGATTCTTGGATCGTTCGTTGGTATCTTGATGGACTTGGTTTTCATAAATCCAGCATTTATCCATAATCATCATGTACTAACTAATACTGGTTTCAGTACAGCCATGAGAGCAACAGGTCTTGGTGGTAGTCTGACTAATGAACAATGTGCTATTCTTAATATAACTACCATAGGCAACATAAAAGGTAGGATTACAAATCTTGGTCTGATTAATTATATTTCTGATGAATATGAACATGAAGGGGAGTTTGTAGGCGAGAGCTTTAGGTTCGACCAGTCTAGAGTTTTACCTACTGATAATAATGCCAATGATAATCCCACTTATCTCGACTTCTTTTATGATGAGAATAACTTCAATATGGACAGAGATGGTGATGGTGTCACACTGTGCGAAGGTGATATTGATGATTTATTCAAGACATTCAACACTCGGTGGCAGTTAGATGCCAATGTTGCCTTAGTGATCAGTCCAGCTGAAGATGCCACCTATGATTTCCAGTATCGATTTGTGGAACTTGCGAATTCTGCCAATGTAATCTCAGGATCCTTTATGGGGGATGCCAATGACTTTGTATTTCCAGTCTCAAGCATTGGAGAATATGAGTTGCAGATCTTTGGTGATTTTTCGAGGTTATTGAATTATGATAAGCAACTGCTGAATGATGTGAGTCAATGGGGTGATGTTGTGTGGTCAAATATGCAAGATATGTTTATTGATTGGCCAGGTAATGGGTTCACAGCTCAGGATGCACCTGACCTTTCGCAAGTTTTGACTATGAGACGGATGTTTTCTAATGCACAGAATTTTTCTAATGATCTTTCAAATTGGGATTTGTCTAATGTCCAATCAATTCGAGGTATTTTCAATACAGCTCTCAACTTCAATGGTAATATCTCTTCTTGGGATGTTAGCAATGTAACTGATATGAAAAATGCATTTGCAAATGCCAGAGATTTTAATGGTGATGTATCAGGATGGAACGTTAGCAATGTTACAGATATGAATTCTATGTTTTTTAACTGTACTGACTTCGATCAAGATATAAGTAGCTGGGACGTTAGCAATGTAACTGATATGAATTCAATGTTTAGGAATGCAGATTCTTTTGATCAGCCTATTGGAACATGGGATATCAATTCTGTTACAGATTTTGGTAGAATGTTTGAAGGCACAGCCTCTTTTGATCAATATATTGGTGATTGGTCCTTTGATCAATCGACTAATCTTACATTTATCGTTCATCAGGCCACGGGATTTGGATGTGATGCATGGACTCAAACTGTGATTGGATGGAACTATAGGAACCAAAATGTAACCAATAAGAACCTAGGGCAATCAGGTACACTTGACTTCGATGGCTTTGGTAGATTATCTCATGATGAAATGGAGGCAAGAGGATGGTCTGTTCCAGGATTTTCAGACGGATTCATCTGTGCTGATCTAAACAAAGTTTTCTGGATAGGGGAAGAGGATATTCAATGGGATAATGGTAATAATTGGTACTTGGGTATTGTACCTGCAGAGGGACAGGATGTGTATATCCCACCTCAGCCTAATCAGCCAACTTTAGATGTATCTACTCCATTTATCAAAAGCTTGGAGATTTTTGATGGTGCGGTACTTACGATCAATGCCAATGGCAATCTGAATCTGGAAGACTAGCATTAAACGAAACACGTTTAGGCAGTAGTCTAAACTTCCAAGGAGCTGAAAGATTTCATACCATCTCTTCTCCTACGGGCCCTGAAAAATTAGCAGTAGCAACGCTTAATACATTTTTGACAACTAATGTAAATACGCAGATGTTTTCTTTGGCTTTTAGCCGAAGGGGCACTTCATTTCTAGATACATCCAGTGGAAGACTTGAAATCATAGGTTTTGTTTTTGATTATGAAGGTGAGTAGAGGTGTTTGGAAGTTCTTCTTTTTTTGATCAAGATATCAGAAGTTGAGACGTTGGCAATGTCACCAAGATGAGCAACTTGTTTAACGACACACCTTCGTTTAACAAAGACAAAGGCTTGGCTAAAAGTGTCGCTTCGCATTCTTGATGCAATCCATATCTTCTAAACCGAGACTATCGCCCATTAAAAATGCGACGGGCTTGTTGCAGTGGTTTTAAATCAGCGTATAGCTTAGCTTGTAACAGTCCGAAATTTTAAATTTCGAACAGCGACTCATGCTTTGGGAACACAATTCAGTAATCCGTAGCTTTTAAGAAGAGCATCGTGAAGAGCAAGAAAGCGACGGATTTAAGTCTATTACAACATTTAGCACAAGTGCCCATCGCTAAGAAGCTACACTTTCTCCTTACCCGCAAAAGCTTGGCTAAAAGTGTCGCTTCGCATTCTTGATGCAATCCATATCTTCTAAACCGAGACTATCGCCCATTAAAAATGCGACGGGCTTGTTGCAGTGGTTTTAAATCAGCGTATAGCTTAGCTTGTAACAGTCCGAAATTTTAAATTTCGAACAGCGACTCATGCTTTGGGAACACAATTCAGTAATCCGTAGCTCTTAAGAAGAGCATCGCGAAGTGCAAGAAAGCGACGGATTTAAGTCTATTACTTGATCTCACCTCGCAGATACATCGCTATTGCCTCTGCTTTGCTATTAATGTGCAAGGCCTTATACATTCTTTTGATATGTGAGCGCACAGTCTCTGGAGAAATGAATAATTCTTTCGCA
>CAZMYK010000538.1:0-3576 GCA_964570435.1 uncultured Saprospiraceae bacterium
GTGATGAATCCACAGCTTGGGGTGCAAATACAGTATCTTCTGGGTTCAGGTCAACATCATGGGGAAGTGAAAGCCAAGCAAGTGGTACAGGCGCTACCGCTTGGGGTGCTTCGACAAATGCATCTGGTAATTATTCTACAGCATGGGGAAACAATGGTGATGCTAGTGGGGACTATTCTACGGCTTGGGGACAAGGTGATGCTAATGGAAACTATAGTAGCGCAAGTGGATTTGCTCTAGCAAACAGTTTTGCCGAAGTGGCCATTGGGCAATATAACTACTCAGCATCTGGAAACAAACTTCAGTGGATATCAATCGACCAAGCCTTTTCTGTTGGAAATGGAACATTGTTGAACCGAAAGAATGCACTCACGCTGCTAAAAAATGGAAAATTGGGTTTGAATACTAATACGCCGACCTTTGGTCTAGAACTACCCAATAGTATTGCCAATAATGTAGGTATTGCTAGGGCTTTTTCTTGGACAACCTACAGTGATGCCAGAATAAAAACAGAGGTCGTTGCACTGCACTATGGTCTCCAAGAAATTCTGGAATTACAACCTAAGTCATACCACCAGCACGATTCCGAATTCAGAAAAAACACCCTGCAAATCCTCAAAACCAAGACACCAACTTTTGGCTTAATCGCCCAAGAAGTATACGAAGTCATTCCGGAAGCGGTTAACAAGCCAGAGGATGAAGGCAAGGAACTTTGGGGTATGGACTATGAAAAATTGATACCTGTGCTGATTAATGGCATGCAAGAACTCAATGCAAAGATTAGCAAATTGGAAAAAGAAAACGAAGCACTTCAAAATAAGCTGATAGAAATCAGCACGGCCAAGGTAGAATTAGAACCAAACAACTAAAAAAGGAGCCTACTAACCAGTCGATAATCTTGAATAATATGGAGATTTGGTATTGGATTGACAAGCAGAGCAACTAAGTAAACTTGCTATACTTTACTCAAAATGATACTTTGCTAAGATTTCTAAAACGCAGATCTGAAGGACTGAATAATTCATTTTCATATTCCAATCTTGTTCTAAAGGAGAAATTCTCATTATCGATGACGCCAAAGGTAGCAGGAACCTACCTCTTGGTTTTCCGTCACCGTGTTTTAGATCTGCAATCTAGACTTCATTCTTCATTCCATCTAGCTCAGAAATCATCTCCATTCTCTTTATAAATCAAGGAAGACCTGTGCGACACGGCTAAGGTTTCGTGGACTTTCAATCCATGTAACTGCAATTCCTTTTCCGGAGAATTGGCTTCCCCGACAATTTGTGCTTCTGGGCAGTACCACTCTAGTTGTTACTTAAGTGCGGATCGACCAAATGTTTCGTCATCAACGACCACAGCTTTAGGTGATTTCATAGTTAGTTACCTTTTGGCACACTAATTCTTCCTTAAGGTAGAAAGACTGGTCATGAAATTGCTAATGCAATAAAAAATAGATTGCTTTACTTAGTAATTACATCAAAGTATGCATAAAATGGCTAGGTATTTGCGCTCCTTCTAATTGAAACCGATGATTGTATAAATCTCCAAACTTCAAGAGAACTTTCGAAATGTCTTCACTTTTTAACTAATCTAATAATTTCGAAATCTTCTTCAGAAACAATTTCAACGATCAATAAACCACTTGGATAGTGATTCAAGTTTACAAATGATTTTTCGTGTCTACCCAAAATTTTTCCGCTTAAGTCATATATTCTCACTTCTTGAAAATCTGGACCATCAATTGTGATAAAATTTTCAGTCGGATTTGGATAAATTGAATATTTACTTTTAACCTGCTTTGGAATAGATGAAATGGCAACATCTGAAACTAATACTGGGCTTCTTTCTAGGTGCCCACTATAATCTGAATTTTCATTACGCAATGATATATGCCTGATGCATTTGCAGAGAAATCATTTAATGTAAACTCCTGGTTTGTTGCTCCTTCAATTTCAAGACCATCTTTATACCACTGGTAGGTATCGTTAGGAGAATATGAGCCAGATTTCAGAACTGTTGATGCCCCTAGTTCCAAAATTATAGTATCATTTTCTAACAATTGCCTTTGAGGAAGAAGCCTAACTCTATCTGGTTTTGCTTGTGCTATATGTTTAACTTTATCCAGTTCATGAAATCCAAGTTTTGCATTGTCTACATAAAACCAATTGAGTGTTTCAACATTAAAATCATCAAAATTAGGTAGACCAGAAATATTGGTTTGGATGATTTGAAACCTAATTATTTCTGAAACATCAAAGATACCATCAGGAATTTTTCCACTAAAATTATCATGAGCAAGTTCGATTTGTCGAAAATTCCGCATTGGTCCTATCATCCATTCTTCAATGTTTCCAGAAAGTCCTGTGAGCCAAATTCTGAAACCTTCTACTTCCTGCCCCAATTTCTCTAAAAAGTTATCTGGAATTTGACCTTCAAAAAATAGCTCAGTGCAAAAGAAAAAATTACCAGCAACTTCGATTGTCCAATCAGGAAATTCACCTGAAAATGCATTATCATAAAATTCAAACTTTTTCAAATTGGGCAAATTGCCAAGTATATTGCTTACTTCGCCTGAAAATTTGTTTCCATTGATCGAATAGAATTCAATGGTTTCTGAAAGTGCACCAGGTGGTATAATCGGTCCTGTGAATTGATTTTCTGCAAAACTTAACACTTTTAGCTTGGGCAGACTGAATGGTTCCTTTGGCAATTCTCCTTCTAGTTCACACCCTAGTATTCTCAAATTTTCTAAATTATCAAAACCTTCAACTGGAAATGAAAAGCTTTGGTTAAATGCGACCTGGTAAAAGTATAGCTCTTTTAAAGAAGGGACCAAAGCAAGTTTCTTAGGAAAACCCTCTGGAAATTTCCCATTTAGAAAGCGTAGCAAGGCCAATTGTTCTAAGTCGATAATGCAGTCTGGTATTTCACCCTCGGCATTAATTTCATTTAGAATGATATCTGATACTCTTCCTTCATTATTCAATTTAATTCCGCTCCAATTCTTAACTGGACCATCTAACCAGATGCTACTCTCCCAATTAGGTCCGTTCAAGGAATGATAGATCTCTACTAGTACCAAGGAATCAGATTCAAAAGCTTTCTGACTGAAAGCCCTAAAGGGAAGGGTCAATGATAAGATTAAATAGAAGATTTTCATATTAGGTATTTATAGTTTTGAAATCAGAAATTAAATTTGTCTTAGTGGTCTAGGATCTTTAAGCTTAGTTGAACGACTTGAAAGCTATTTTTCCTAGAACTTCTGGAGACAAATCATAGTTTTTGAGAAACCAAGATGGATCCCCAGTATGGACAATAACAGCTGAAAAATTGTTAACGAATCTATCTTCTGGCATTTTACCTGCCTTGTATTGTCCATATATCTTGCTAGCTGCCACTGTATAATTACGTTCTACTGCACCACCATCTTGGTCCTCCGCAGTATCACTTCCAGACAAATACTTCATAGTGTGGTAGGCGCCATCTTCCATAGCTCCGTCTGTTAGATGTTTGTCAATTAGCTTAACGCCCTTGTAGGACCACGAGGCTGCACGTCCAACTGGTCCAGAGTAC
>CAZMYK010000539.1:0-3575 GCA_964570435.1 uncultured Saprospiraceae bacterium
CAATGGCCTATGAAGATATAAAGCTTGTAGACAGCATGACCAATGAAGAAAAAAGTCACGGCTTTCTCGAATTTACCATCTTACCAAAGATAGGTTTGGAAGACTTTACTAGCATTCGAAATAGGGCTGGGATCTACTTCGATGAGAATGCACCAATTATTACAAATGAAGTGCTCTCTACGATAGTCGACGAAATAGACGAGGATAGAGATGGATTCTTCTTCTGGGAAGAGTGCGATGACCTTGACCATACCGCCAATCCTGGAGGAATCGAAATTCCTAACAATGATGTCGACGAGGATTGTGATGGCTTAGTCGAGTACTTTAATGAGGAGGCTTGCAACATAGTCAATGAAGATTTCAACTCTTATGATGAGGGTGAATTCATAGGCCAGACGAACGGGAGCTGGATTCTCAAAGACCAAGATAGCAAAGCACCAAGAATTAACGATTGGGGAGACTTCAAGGTCTTAGACATTGCAAGTAACTATAACCAGAGCAATACCCAATATGACGCACAAGTTGTACAGCGATTGCAAATCGAAGACGAAGATTCGATTATGCTGTCCTTTAACTATGGCAACGAATGCGGAATTATTGCCTTAGAATTCTACTCGGATTCCAACTATACTAGAATCGCTGATTTTGTGATTGACGGATACGGAGCGGACTTTTCTAGCCCAAGATTTATTGTCCAAGGGCAGTCCTTCGAGCCTTGTAGCCCTGTCCAAGGCTTCTTCAATAATTTCAAAGTACTAATTGACTTTATTGAGCAAGAAATAGTGATTACTTGCCCATCCGGAGAAGCGATAAGGCAAGACTTATACATTGAATCTGAAAATCTATACGGCATCGGTTGGGGTTCGAATCAATGCGCATACATTTCTGACCTCTGCATTGGCAGCAGTCAAGCAGCCATGGTAGACGAGGACTTAGATGGCTTTGGACCCGCTGAGGATTGTAACGATAATGACCCTGCAATAAATCCAGACGCAATAGAGATTCCAAACAACGACGTAGATGAAAACTGTGATGGGTTGATAGAAGTCATAGACCAAGACAAGGATGGATTTAATTCTGATGAAGATTGTGATGATGAGGATCCAAGCATCAACCCAGACGCAGAGGAAATTGCCAACAATGGCATTGATGAGGACTGCGATGGAGCGGATCTTACTAGCAGCGCTGAAGACTTAAGCCTTCCCGAAATTGACCTCTACCCTAACCCTACATCTGGACAAGTACTTATTCACCTCCACGAACACAAAGGCAGTCTTGAGATCCTCACAGTACATGGGAGTAAATTACTTGAATTAAATCATCTAAGCGGAAGTCGCACTATTGATATTACGAACTTCCAGCCAGGAGTGTATCTAGTCATTTTGCACCTATCGGATGGGCATGAGGAGGTCAGAAAATTACTCAGATTGTAGCACTTAGATTGCAAGAACAATCGCTTAGAACTTGGACTTTTTAGCTGAAATAGAGTTTCTAGTTCTGCGCCAGGAAAGCGCCTTCCAAAGAATATTATTCTTATCTTGTCCTGATGGGTTTAGACCTTAGAGTCATCTTCATAAGTATACTTCTTGTAGCAGATTTTGCAGGCCTTTTTGGCCAAGAAGGCGAATACCATGGGCTCCAAAATGAGGTGATGTTGCACCCCGCTGATGGATTTACTGCTTATACCTTAGAAAAAGGAGAATTTGTCTACAACCAATCCCCCTTCACACTGCCATTACCGAGCTGGGCATGGTGGGGCATAACAGATAATATAACTGCTGAAATAGACCTGCTACCCCTGGTAGGTGGACTATTCACCTCTCCTAATCTGCCTGTGCCTAGTTTTAACTTCAGATTCAAACTTGCTGATCAAAAAGGATGGCGGCCTGCACTTGCCTTTGAAACCATGTACCAGCATTTATGGAAGGAGGTTGCACAGTCAGAACAAGATAATCTATACGTCAGTAGGAAGGGCAATAGTTGGTATAACCATTTAAATATGAGCTGGAAGCTTGGAAGTAGAACGCACATCCATTTTTCCTTTGGAGCGACATATACCGAAAATGTCTTTTACTCAAATAGGGATAGCACCAACCTTAAGGAGGCTTTTTACCCAGCTGCCTGGACACCTGACGCCAACATTAGCATTGACTACCGAGCTAGACCATGGGTAAGTCTTCATGCCACCATCTCCCATGGCACCACATTTATTTACCTAGACAACATACCTCGAAAGCAGCAACTATCATATGGTTACCGTATTGCACCCTTCTATAAGAACAAATATAGCTTCCTTAGGAATTTCAGGGCTGAGTTCATAGGATTCTACATGTACTTTTCTAATGTCCAAGAAGGCATAAGTTCTGTACTTCCCGTCTTCCCCTACTTCTATTGGCAATGGACTTTCTAGGCTCTAAAAGATGCCTTTCCAATTGCCACATGAGAATTGTTCGCCTCCTAAGACGCAAGCGCTCTTTTGAGAACTTAGTTTCCGGATAAGGTCACTCCCTTCCATTTGCAAAAAGTACCTTCCGTAGCACATTACTTTCAAGTACATGTCAACAATAAGTCGAAGGTGCCTCTAATTGGCAATTACTTGCCAGCTTTAACAACCTTTGAAGTCTCTAATAGACGGCCATCAGAAGAGAAGCTTAACCAGTAAATCCCCGTTTCTAGGTCCGAAAAATTCACCTTTAGGGTCTTGCCAGAAATTGAATTACTCAGAACTTTTTGCCCTAGTAAGTTTCTGACCTCATAAGTAAGTCGACCTAAATTATTTTCCGGAATTTCAATATTTAGGATGTCGGTGATGGGATTCGGAAATACTTTTAAACTTCCTAGCTGGAGGTCTTCAGTATTGATTATGATGTCGACCAAGCCACATGGTGAATACTCCGATTGATCAACTAAACTTCCCAATGAGACAAAATCAATATAGACCTCATTACCAGCAAAATTGTCCACATCTTGATCTAGGTAGATCCATATATCTAAGAATTCCTCAACATCAAAACCTCCTATACTTTCAGCATCAAATTCAAATATGAGATTACTGAACTCTTCTAGGCTTCCAATGATCGTTTTTGTTTTGGTCGCAGTTCTGAAGTCACTAGTTCCATCTCTTGACCTTAAAAGTACACTTACTTGAACATCGTCTGCACTTCTTGCCCTAATATTAACCACAGGGTTTTCGTTGATAAGGCTGAAATTCATACCCTCACTATCAAGTGGGTCAAGCACAAGCGGCCGGAGCGCTTGGAAGGGACTCCCATCAGGGTCAGCCACTTCAATCTTAACTTCTTCACATGTTTCGTCTATGCTTATATTAAGTTTTTCCACCTCACTACCAGTGAAAGGCGTTGCACCATCGTCCACAAATTGCTCCACCCAGTCTTGAGGAACGGCAACAATGTCACAGCTAGTATTTTGCTCTGGATCTGCTTCAATTCCTATGGTAATATGGTCAATGAACAATTGGTTCCCTGCGAAATTCTCCTCCCCACGATCTACATAGAACCACATATCTCTGAGGTCCATTGCATCAAATCCAGACAGCTCACTGCCTTCCCATGAAA
>CAZMYK010000540.1:0-3565 GCA_964570435.1 uncultured Saprospiraceae bacterium
TACGGAATCGAAACGCTCGGTGAAGCGATCGGTTTCATCAGCGGTGAGAAACCGTTAGAACCTATCATCCACGACACCAGGAAAGACTTTGATCATAACTTAGTTAACTGCAAGCACGATTTCTCCGAAGTACGGGGGCAACGAAACATTAAACGTGCCCTTGAACTTGCCGCCGCCGGAGGCCATAATGTCATATTGATTGGCCCACCCGGTGCGGGGAAAACGATGCTTGCTCGTAGACTACCCACCATCCTCCCACCGCTGAACCTTTATGAGGCGCTAGAAACAACTAAGATACATTCTGTGGCTGGCCGACTCGGCGATAATCAGGCCTTGGTTAAGGCCCGTCCCTTTCGTTCTCCCCACCACACCATTAGCGATGTGGCCCTTGTTGGAGGTGGCTCACATCCGCTGCCAGGAGAGATTTCGCTCGCCCATAATGGGGTACTATTTCTTGATGAAATTCCAGAATTCAAGAGAAGTGTTCTAGAGGTGATGCGACAACCCATGGAGGAAAGAAGGGTCACAATTTCACGGGCCAAGATCTCTGTGGACTACCCTGCCAATTTTATGCTGATCGCCTCCATGAATCCATGCCCTTGTGGCTACTACAACCATCCCAAGAAGGAATGTGTTTGCGGTCCAGGAGAAGTCAAAAAATACCTCAATAAAATTTCTGGTCCTCTGCTTGATCGCATCGACCTGCATGTAGAAGTTACCCCCGTAGGATACGATGAGTTAAGTCTTAAAGATATGCCATGCACTGGCAGCAGCTCGGAGATTTCCAAGCGCGTCATTTCTGCTCGTAAGGTCCAGAACAGAAGGTTCAAGAAGCATGAAGGAGTCTTTGCAAATAGCCAGATGAGCACTCGTCTTGTAAGGCAAGAATGCATACTTGGTGACGCTGAAAGAGTTTTACTCAGGAAGGCCATGGAAAAACTACAGCTTTCGGCAAGGGCTTATGACAGAATACTCAAGGTCTCAAGGACTATTGCAGACTTGGAAGGTGATGATCATATTTCAACGGCCCATCTCAGTGAGGCCATCCAATACAGAAGTCTAGATCGGGAGAATTGGGCAAGTTAATCATCATCACGAGAATCTTGAACTGCTGTCTTCGAATTTATTGACGGGCCAATGCGCTGTCTAGAAAGACTAAGGAAGTCCTAGTCTTACCAAATCCCTTTAGAAATTCCTATGCAGTGTTGACCGCCTTTGCACACAATTTGTCTGCAGCCTTTTCTAGGTCAAGTCCCATTACTTCCTGGCTCACTCGTACAACTTCGTCTCGAATTTCAGCTGGGAGGGCATCGAAGCCTAGGTGGGCACCAAGGATCATTCCCGCAATTGCTGCCACGGTATCATTATCTCTTCCATAGTTGACGATAAATTGTAAAGTCTGCATGAAGTCACCGGCTCCAAATTCAAGGCCTGCAATCAGAATCTGCCATATTTCGCCAGCGTGAAAGGCTACTGCCTTTTGCTTGACTGCAAGCCTTTCATAGGTGGCCGACTGACGCTCCCAGTCCTCCATCGATCCTGGAAACCCACTAGGAAACCCAAGCAATTGTTCATTTGATGCGGTATCACTATGCTCGCCAGCCATCATTCTTGCGTCGTCAAAAAGATCTCTAGCTATTCGACCCAGCAGCCTACTGTCGGCGTATTGATGTGGATCGACTAGCATGGACGCGTTGAGAACGTCATCGATGTTCTGAAGATGCATGGCAAAATGTGTCATTACAGCTGTTAGCGAGGACAGATCTCTAGCATAGCCTATATCAAAAACAGCATGCTCATAGGCTTTATGGTAGGCCTCTTCTGCACCACTTGCGAGCAATCCGAAGACCTGGCTGTACAACATACCAGCACAGGACATTTCCCCGCCATAGAATCTGTTCTTGGCCACTCCTAGGTCTTCCTGTGAAGCTGAGTCAGCCAGGGCAACCTTGGCCCATTCCTGAATCCATGCCACTTGCTGTAGCCTACCTTCCATGTGTTGGGGAGAGGTCATTGACTGCTCGCTGCCTAGCCCAGCCACTAGGGACTTATAATACTGGGCAATAAAGCCATAGAAGTTATCAGCATTCCACTCTTCCTCCTGACTAATGTAATCCGCTAGTAGAATTTTCCATCGCGTATCATCGGTCGTCGAACCTGCCGGCATGTTGTGCTGCCACACGCCTTCGGGACTTTTCTCCCTCAAGACAGGGAGCAACCCCGTGATGTAACCATGAACTTGTTGGATTTCTTTTCGGTCCCACATTTCCGTGCTTGCACCCATGGCGTCACCGATAGCAGAACCGACCAAGGCACCTAGAATTCGATCTCGTAGGTCAGCCTCTTCCAAGGCTTGGCTGGCATTCTTAGCAGTGAACTTAGGAACAGGAATCCTCACTTCATTCTCTTTCATATGTATGCAATATATAATACCAAGTAGAGCAGGACAGCCATTGGTAATGAGATGACTTATTTTAGTTTGCAATTACTAGTAAAAATACTATCTTTGCGCTCCATTTTAAACATTATTACAAAATTAAACTTTATTAATGCGAAATTATGAAGTAACTTTCATCGTCGACCCAGTGCTGTCTAGCGATGAAATTAAAGGGACAGCTCAGACATATGAAGACCTCATTAAAGATGGTGGGGGAAGCATCGTTCATATGGATGAGATGGGACTTAGGCAACTTGCTTATCCCATAAACAGAAGATCTTCAGGGATCTATTACAGTGTAGAATTCGAAATTGAATCAGGTGTGATTATTTCGAATCTTGAATTATCCATGAGAAGGGATGAAAGAATCATGAGATTCTTAACAGTAGCTCTAGACAAGTACGGAGTGAAGTACAATGCTGATAAGAGAGATGGTAAAATCGGAAAAGTAGTTAAGAAGGAGAAAAAAGACAAGAAGGGAAATTCTAGGTCTAATGACCGAGGAAGAGGCAGAGCGAAGTCAGCTCCGTCGAGACCAGTAAGTCCAGCTCCAGCTGTTGCTCCTGCACCAGCGGCTCCAAAAACTCCACCAGTTGTTGCCACGAAAGAGGCAAGCGCAGAGGAGGAGTAAATTTCATCATTTATTAAAAAATTCGAATCATGGCAAGTAGAGACGATATAAAATTTTTAAGCAATCCGAACATAGGTAAGCAAAGAAAGAAGTACTGTAGATTCAGAAAATTCGGTATCAAACATATCGATTACAAGGATCCAGATTTTCTTGCACAATTTGTAAACGAACAAGGAAAGATCCTTCCTAGAAGAATCACCGGAAACTCACTAAAGTATCAGAAGAAAGTGGCTGTTGCTATCAAAAGGTCAAGACACCTAGCAATGCTTCCTTACGTAACTGATCTTTTTAAGTAATTGCTTAATCTTTTAAATACTTAGAAATGAATATTATATTATTAACAGATATAGATAATTTAGGAGATAAGCACGATGTTGTTACCGTGAAAAATGGTTACGGTAGAAACTTCCTTATTCCTAGAGGGCTGGGCTTAATCGCCAATGCTCAGAACAAGAAAAAGCTTGAAGAAATCATTGCAAAAGAAGAATCTGAAAGAG
>CAZMYK010000541.1:0-3554 GCA_964570435.1 uncultured Saprospiraceae bacterium
GCAGTAGTAATTGCTGGCTGGACAACGGCTAATCCCACCATATATCGAGCAGGTTTGGCTTTTCAAGCCATTATCCCTAAGGCGTCGACTTTTTGGGTCACCATACTTGCAGGAGGAATTGCAACAATTGCGGGGATTTTTCCAGCATTTGCGATGAAGTTGCTTGGCTTCGTTGCCTTGTACGGGTTCATTCTTGCGCCAGTCGGTGCGGTGATTGTGTTCGAGTATTTCTTTGCTAAGAGATTTAATGTGATCGAGAATTATGCTGAAAAGGCAGGCATCAATTTCAACGTAACTGTCCTCCTCGCTTGGGGCTTGAGCTTTGGAATCTTCTACTTTATATCCTTAAGTGGCGGTGTTTTCTTGAGTTTCTTGACTTTGCCGGCTTGGATTCTTTGTGGGGTCTTGCATTTGTTGATAAGTAGGTATAGACAGAAGGGGTAGGGGGTATGGGGTGTTGGGGTGTTGGCGTGTTAGGAGGTTGGCGGGTTAGCGTGTTGGCGTATTAGGGTTTTAGGAGCTTGGCGTGTTGGGTCGTTGGGTTGTGAAGCGGTTGGCAGAATCAAATTTCAATGGATAATAAATCTATTGATGTAAGGCTTCGTGGCAGCGTCCGAGTAAAGAGCTAAGAAATATAGTCCCCTTGGAAGGTGATCAAGTCTTACTTCACCTGTTTTATCTACGAAAACCCCTATCTTCACTCTAGCGCCACTGGTATCATAAATTTCCCATTTAGAATAAACTGAAGCGCCACTTACCATGACCTTTGAGCCATATGTAGGGTTAGGGAAGATACTTACTTCTTGTGAATTTTCATTTGCGATTAATCCTGAAGTAGAGCAATATTCAAAGAAATCAAAGGCAGAAAGTGCTTGTTGATTTTCAGTATGAAACATTGTGACATTTTCATATGAAGAGCCTTGACCCCACTGATCACAAAGGGATGAGGTAATCCACGAGGGCTCCCAATATATTACTCCAATGCCTTGATTGCTCTCCACAATTTCGGCCAAATCAAGAAGGAAGTCTTTCTGACCTGACTGCGATTGCGGATACGGAATTGTTGTCCCATTGTTTCCAATAAAATTATTGTATCCGTCACTAAAATCGCTTGTCCAAGCGAATCCAGTTTCAAAAATCATCACTTCCTTTTCGTATTCTGTGCTTAAGTCGGAAACCAGTTTGCCAATATCTTCCATACCCACACTCGGCGAAAAAGATGGGTAATAAGAAAAGCCAATCAGATCATAGTCAGCTATCCCATTCTTTCTAAATTCATTGGTCGCCCAATTCACTGTGGATTCAGTAAAGTGCAGAGCGCTTTTGATATTTGTGGTGTTATTTTCGTTAAATGTAGATATTGCCTCCAGTGCTGAGTTGAATTTTTCAATATCCTTCTCCCAGTCGAAGCCATCCGTAGTTTCGACTCTATCAACAAAACCCCAGGTCGTTTCATTGCCAACACTTACAATCTCAGGTATGGTATTTTGATCTTTAAGTTTATTAAGAACAAAGTTCGTGTAGGCCCTGATCGAGTCTATCAATTCAGGGTGTGACAAATCGAGCCAGGAAGCAGGCATTTTTTGTCTTCCTGGATCAACAAAATAGTCACTGTAGTGAATGGACAACTTTAATTGCATTCCAGCTTGCTTTACCTTCATTGCGGCATCTAGGACGTCCTCTAGACTGCTAGAAGAAATAATGCCTCCACAAAAATCAGATACATTCGATGGTGTATGCCAAAGTCTCAACCTGACTATCTTACAACCTTGATCAGCAAAGTAGTTATAAGGATCTACTTCCAAACCTTCCATGTCAAAGTAGCTGCCTCCTTTTCTCAGAATTTCATTGGAATATGAAAGATCGGCACCGGTAAGGAAACAATTTCCCTGTGAGTGCATGGAAAAGGATGCAGTCAAAGTAATAAACCAAACTTGAAGAATTCTATACAGCATAAATCTATACTTAGATGTGGTAAGCTTCAAAGGCTTAAATTAATATAATAATTCCATGTAACAATCATGTCATAGTAGTGTGGAGCATTTGAAAATATTGACATTTTTCAAAAGAATGACTTGACTTCATCGGATTATGGTTGCTACCCTTCTGATAAACCCAAAGGCCTTGCTTAGTAAAATTAGCCCTAACGCGCTAACCGTCCGTCTCGCCAACAGGCGATTGTCCTAAACTCCAAGTGCACAACATCCTAGTACCAACCTTACAACCTGCTAATTTGCTTTACCCCTAGCTGCTAAGACCATACCATGCCACAACCTCTACCAAATCGAACTTTCCATGCCAAGGATCCTAATGTGTCTAAAATTGAACTTTCCGTAGTGGTATAGACTTTTTCAAAAGTTCTTGACACCAAAAAGATCTATTCCCGCATCTGATTTTGAGTAATGACAAATACTTATTTTATATGAGAATCTTGGAGATTATACTACTCTTATCCGCGGTGATACTGCCCATCCTAAGTTCTTCAAAGAAGGTGAATATGGGTAGCAAATTTTGGACCCTTGGACCCATAGCGATTGTCCTGTTACACTTTTTTATCGAAGGTGGCAGATGGCAAATGTCGCCAATATATCTGCTAATTCTTATTTTGATCTACCACCTTTGGAAAGGCCAGAACTTCTTTAAGGGTTCATGGTTTCGCAAGATAGGAGGGGGATTACTAGCCCTTCTTCTAGTCACTTTGGGATATCTGTTTTCTACATTGCTGCCTGTCTTTGACCTTACAACTCCTAACGGCAATTACAAGGTAGGAGCACGAGACTTTCATCTGATTTCTGAGGTGGACGAGGGAATTACCGATGATCCTAGTGACAAACGAGAGCTGATGATTAAGGTCTGGTACCCAGCCGATCTTGCAGGAGAGAAAAAAGAAGTCTACCTTAACAAGGCAGAAAGAGCGGGTTTTGCTGCCAAATATGGCCTCCCTGCTTGGATTTTTAATTACCAGGATCTGATCGAAACCAACACCTACGTCGAACCAAAAGTGCATGACGGTATCTTTCCCTTGCTCATCTTTTCACATGGCTATTATTCCCACGCTACGGCATACTATGGTCTCTTAGAAGAAATTGCAAGCCACGGTTTCATTGTTGCTAATATCAATCATACCTATGAAAGTACTGGTAGTTTACTTCCTTCTGGTCAGCAAGTACTTTATGATCAAAACTACGATCGAGAGCAGAATAATGAAGCAATGGCGGAGATGATATGGAAGAGCATGCAAGCATATAAGAAGGCCTCCACTTTTAATGAGAAAGCAAGAGCGATTGAAGGCACTTTGCAAGATTATGTAGCAGCAGACATTACAAAAAGATGGAGCGAGGACATTTCTACCACCCTAGACCACCTTTTTGCGTGGCCTGTTATAGCACGGCATGTGGATGAAGACATGGTGGGAGTTTTTGGTCATTCTCAAGGCGGAAGCGCTGCAGGGCAGGCGCTCATGGACGATGTTCGGATTCAAGCTGGAATCAATATCGACGGAGTACAATGGGGCGCTATGCTTGATACGTTCTTGACAAGGCCCTTTTTATCCC
>CAZMYK010000542.1:0-3549 GCA_964570435.1 uncultured Saprospiraceae bacterium
CCTCAGTCTGATCTGTAGGAGAAGCAAAGACCTTTGCACCCCAAGTGTTCATCATCATCTTCCGGTAGGGCTTTTGATTGAATGAAATCTTAACCATATAGACTTCACATTCAATATCAAAGTGCTGGCAGGCAAAGCTCAAAGCACTTCCCCACTGACCTGCACCTGTCTCAGTGGTAATTCTTTTGACGCCTTCTTTCTTATTATAGTAGGCTTGGGGAACCGCCGTATTAGGCTTATGAGAACCTGAGGGACTTACACCCTCATACTTGTAGTATATTTTCGCAGGTGTATCAAGGACCTTTTCCAGGGCATGAGCTCGGTAGAGCGGAGTAGGGCGCCAAATAGAGTAGATGTGCCTTACCTCGTCAGGGATCTCCACCCATTTTTCTTGAGTGACTTCTTGCATAATTAGCGACATAGGGAACAAGGGTGAAAAATCATCAGGACCTGCTGGTTGACCAGTTCCAGGATGCAGAGGAGGCAGTGGTTTATTAGGCATATCTGCTACAATGTTGTACCATTTTTCAGGGATATCTTTTTCCTCCAGCAAGTATTTACGTCGCTTCATGTTTTACTTTAGTATTGAATAATAATAGATTGAACTAAAGTATGAAAAAGTAGGAAATATTGTAGCGCCGATGAGAACTTAATCGAAATTTAATTGCGCCTAGTCTAGAAGCATGTTTCTGCCTGTACGTATGTATTTCTTCACATTTAGCCAGAAAGCGGTAACAAGGTAGATAAGGATGGGAGAGCCCAATGTAGCAAAGGTCAGATAGATAAAGTATACGCGAACACGGGCAGAACGAACACCCATTTTTTGAGCCAAGTAGCTGCAAACGCCAAAGACGGATTTCTCCACTGATACTTTAAAAAAATCTAACATATACAAATAAGTTATCCCTAAGATAGTAAAAATATAATGGTATTGTGACTTGGGTCCTTATAAACTTGACGAGAATGTAGGGGCGAGGGGAAATATAGTGACACTCGTATTATAGACTGACTTTGACTTGTCTTTGTAAAACATTATTAATTCTACATTGTAGGTGCCAGCTTTAGGGTACTTATGGACAATGGCAGGAAGCTTGCCTTTTAAGTGCTTACCATCTCCAAATCTAACCTCGTACAAGACCTTAGGGTTGTGATTGGCGATTTCGAAGTTGACATTCTCAGCTGTATGAAAGCTTCCTGAAATATTCAAATGGGGATCAATGTTCTGTAATGTAGGCGTGAGACTTGCAGCATCTTCTACAATTTTGATGGTGGAAAGATTCTTAGGACTACTTGCCCTAGATAGAAAAGACTTTTTGAAAATCGACATACTGCCGATACAACCAACAATTCCTATGACGATTAGAAGACTTAAGTCTTTCTTTTTCAAAGAATGACCCACACTTTCAAATAGTTCACTAACGGGATCCGCCGTATTATGTCGACTCATGCACTTGGGATGATGATGTAATAAAATCGGTTGATTCGACATAAATCGATGTCGAACCATAAGTGAAGGTAATACATCGCAGCTGGATGTAAAAGCAAAAAAATACATTTAAAAATTAATATATGAAGACAATGTGTTTTTTACATATTATATAAAACTATATGTGTTTTTCTCACTTTGGTAAAATATCAGGCCTTCATCAGTACTTACTTTTGTTACAGATCATTAACTGAAACTTATTAAAGATGAAAAATTCAAGACGATTATTTTTAGGACTGATTTGTTTTTTAGTGGCCACCTTTGGCCTTATTTCTCAAGATGTTATCACCTATATGGATGGTTCTACAATTGAGGTAAATGTGCTTGAAGTAGGGGACAAGGAAGTGAAATTCACCATTCGCAAGGATGGTCACCCTTTGTCAATGGATATTGATGAAATTTTCATGATCCACTACGGAAGTGGAGAAAAGCACATTATTGATCATAGCGAGGAAATAGCAGAAGAGGTGGAAGGATATGATGACTACCAATATAGTGGACCTAAGGTGGGAATGACCGTATTGGGCAATGGATCTGCTAATGATTACTTGGAAGAAAGAGGGCATGGTCTGCCGATTATCTCGCAATTCGGTTGGCAATTCGAAACACGTTTATTTACCCTTGAAGACAAGACCTCAGGTTTGGTCGAGTGGATCCTCCTAGCAGGAGGCTTGGAAAAGGGACTTTTTCTTCCGAGTGCGAGCATGATCTTCGGTATTAGGTCGGGAAGAAATGGGCTTGAAGTGGGTGTCGGACCAAATCTAAGTTTGAGCGGCTTTGGTATGGCATTCGCTGCCGGAGGATCTGTGCCTTATGGAAAGATTAATGTTCCCATCAATCTTGCAGTTGTCCCTTCCGTGAATCAGATAAGTCCATTTGATGCATCAGAAACAAGAAAACCAACGGGATTTAGAGTGAGCCTTTTAGTAGGCTTTAATACTAGAGTCCACTAGTATGTCGTATACTTAACTTAAAGTGAAGGCCGTCTGATCAAAGGACGGCCTTTTTTAGTCAAACCATGACTTAACCTGGCTCCTGTGACTTTTGCCCACAGGCACCTCCATCTTATTCTGTAGGTAGATCACGTGCCCTTCGACGTAGTCTACATACCTACGTTGAATAAGAAAGGACTTGTGCACTCTCTCGTATCCACTATTCGCTAGTTCGGTCTCAAAACTAGAAAGCGTTCTAGGGGTCAGTAACATTTCATTTTCTAACCAGATCTTGACGTAATTTCCATAGCTTTCTAGGCAGTAGATATGGGCCTTATCGATTTGAATTTGACGTCGATCGACCTTGACGAAAATCTTCTCATTCTTGTGTCTCTCCAAAGTATTAATACTCACAGAATGCGACTGTATTTTGTTCACTGCTTGCAAGAAGCGGTCAAAGGAAAATGGTTTGAGAAGGTAGTCGCTTACATGAAGGTCAAAGGCTTCTAAGGCATGTTCTTCGTACGCGGTTGTAAGTATAACCTGGGGTGCGTGTTTCAAAGATTTAAGAAAATCAAGACCCTTAAGTTTTGGCATTTCGATATCGAGGAAGATTAAGTCGATGTCCTGAGTACTCAAGATGGCATAAGCATCTGTTGCAAAGTAGCACTGCCCCACTATTTCAAGAAATGGAATATCTACAGCAAATCGTTCGATGATTCTGTGCGCTAACGGCTCGTCGTCAATAATTATAGACTTAATCGTTTTCATATCTGATTGATAATTTGCTTAAATATTCATCGCCATCCATTCTCGTGATCAATCGATGAGATGAAGGGTATCTCAATTTTAATCTTTTCTGAAGGTTAGGAATTCCACTTCCTCCTTGTAGGCCAACTTGCGCCCCAGCGTCAACTGAATTACGACATTCGAAATGCAAGACACCTGCTTTCAAGTTGAATATTATATGGATATGTCCGTCTTTTTCAGAAGGTTCGATTCCATGTTTGAATGCATTTTCCAGAAGATTGACAAACAAAAGTGGTAGGATCTGAAAGGAGGGATTATCGATGTTCTTTTCAAACTTGATATCAATGTTTTGTTTGAATCTTATTTTTTGTAAGTCAATGT
>CAZMYK010000543.1:0-3549 GCA_964570435.1 uncultured Saprospiraceae bacterium
AGGATTAATACTAGCATCGGTATCATCACAATCGTCATTATTTGTGACTTGATTTGAAGCAGCCGCACAAACTGCGAAAGGGGGCAGTGTAGAATCACCATAGCCATCACCATCTCTATCGTGCCACACCATTATAGGGCCTTGGTCCTCATCAAAGAAACCATCGCAATCATCATCAATTCCATTGCAATTATCATTCGCCATGGGATTAATGCTAGCATCGGTGTCATCACAATCGTCATTATTGTCGACATAGCCAGGAGGAATAATACACCATTTTTCAGCTAAAGAAGTTTTACAACCATAGCCATCGCCGTCCTGATCTTTCCAGACAAGGAAGGGGACTTCTCCGAGGCAATCAAAAGACTGCGTACCGTTTAGATCTACCCAAGCAAATCCATCGAAATAACAAAAAGCTAATTGATCCAGATCGAACACTAAGAGTCCTATTGCTGGCTCCTCTATTGCATTCCGATCTTCCGAAGACATCCTCGGGATCAAGATCCCTTTGTCTGATGCTACCAATTCCATTAACGCTGAGGGATTGGGCTCCAATTCTAAGGGATCGCTGCCTTCTGGCAGTACTAGAATTGACTGGGAATAGGGAGAAATTGCAAGAGCAATCATGAATGCGATTGTCATTAGGCTTTTCATGATTTTAAATGGTCGTATTCTGCTAGAAAATTTCATATGGAAAGGAATTTTAGTTTTTTTTGTGATGAGTTTATGCAGGATGATATGCTTTGATCAGTTCTAAGAGGCTTACTTTTTCTGATCTAGAAATCGGGATCACTTGCTTATTTTTCAATTCAATTTGAAGGCCTCTTTTTTAGTAATTTTTGAGATAAAGTTAAAGTTGACTAAGAAGGATTGATGCGGCTTTGCAAAGCTGTCCAGGGACAGCAATCTTGAAAAGTGTTTTAGCGTCTTAGAAACCAAAATTGAGGTGCCATCCTTCATGAAGACTCGACTGTAATTTCCTTCTGCTCGTAAGTATATTATTTGTGAAATTTCCTTGAAATACAGCGCTTCAGCTGTCGATATCTGCAATACTTTCGATTGCTTTTTTATCTCATCATCAGGTAGTTTAGAAATTTGACATTCCAACCTATTGACTTTCCGTAATAAGGTCCACATTGATTCCAAGAATGGATATGAGGAGTTATTTAATTACGCTATGTCTTCCATTATCTTATTTTTAAGTTGATAAAAGGTGAAGTAGATTTATAAATACAAAGCTATGATGATCAGGTACTTAGGGGCTTGCTCATTTTAGCCATAATTTGACTCATTTTTGCCAATACCCAAATTCAACCAAAATGGAAACCAATAGAAGTAGCATTTTCAAGGGCTTACTAACGCTTGTACTTAACTTAGCAGTTTTCATTCACTTGCTTGCTCAAAGTGACCTAAGCGATAGTTTGAGACACATGCTGACCCTTGAAGAAAATCCAAGTCTCCAACTTGAGATCTACCACGAATTGCTGAATGATAGCACGAGCGATCAGCTTCCATCAGTCTTTGAATGGCTTCAAGAATACTTAAGGCTTTCCAAGGTCGAAAAAAATGTGACTTCTACTGCTGATGCCTTGTATCAGCATATGAGATACTACAGAGAGATCAACAGCTTGGATCTTGCCCTTGCATATGGTGACAGTGTAGCGGTCTTGGTAGGGGAGGAGACAGAAAAGGAGGTGGACTTGAAAATCAAGACCATCGAAATCAATTATCTGCTAAACAAGTCCATGATCTTTGAAGCAAGGTCAAGCAGTGAAGCAGCAGTAGATTTAAATTATGAAATATTTGGGCTAATTGAAGAACTGGAGAATGGTCATCCTGGAGCAGATCTTCATGGCCTTAGATATTCAAATTTTATGGCATTCGGAAATCACTATTTATTCCTTAACGACTCGCTTGCATACGACTATTTACGAAAAGCCGAAGCTGTAGCAAGGAAGATGGAGGATGAGACAAGGATACTGTCCAGTATAAATTCTAGCTACTACGCAAACTACTATAGTGACAATGGTCCCTTACTAAGCAGCATTGCTGATTCTTGTATTGTTTATGCGGAGAGAATAGGAGACCTAGAGAGGCTGGGAGAAGCCTATATGCATAAATGCAATGCCCTTGTTGTAATGAAGAAGGCTGATGAAGGGGAGTACTTTTGTGAACTGGCCATCGAGACATTTGCAAATTTCAGCGATCCACTATATCTATCCTCGGTGATGAACAATATTGCAAACGTACTTGAAAAAACCGACGATCCAAGCAGGTCCTTGCCCTACTATGAAAAATCTTTTGAACTTGCTAAGGGAATTGACAATGGGACTCAATATTTGACATCCCTCAATAATCTGGCTGAGAAGCAACTGAAACTCAAACGTTACAAGGCATCCGCGGAACACTATAAGATATACGCCGATTCCCAGAAAGTGTATTATGAAAACTTAATCTCATCGCAATTTGCTGAAGCAGAATCTAAGTACCAGGCTGGACAGAAGGAAGTAGAAATCGCTAAGCAGAATGTTAAGCTGACTAATGAAAGGAGCTTAAGAAATCGAATAACTTGGGCAGGAATCACCTGTTTATTACTTGCTTTGGGGTTCTTTCAGTGGTATAGAAATAGACAAAAGCGGAAGGAAATAGAAAGTAACCTGATATTGGAGAATCAAAAGAAGGAAGCGAGGCAGTTGAAAGAGCTAGACAAAATGAAATCGCAATTCTTTACAAATGTTTCACATGAATTGCGAACTCCCTTGACCCTAATTACCGGTCCACTTGAAAATATTATCGAGCAGAATAATAGCAAATCTGTCGCAAGCGATTTAAAGTTGGCGCATTCGAACAGTAAGCGACTTTTGACTTTGATCAATGAGATATTGGATCTTGCTAAGATAGAAAGTGGGAAGATGAATTTGAATCCCACAGAAGCTCACATCCATCCTCTAATCAATAGGATTGTGCATGCCTTTAATTCGTATGCAGCAAGTAAGAATGTAGGTCTCTCACTCAAGAACCGGGTGGACGAAGACCTCTTCATTCAGATCGATAAGGAGAAGTTAGAAACCGTAATCAATAATCTACTCTCCAATGCCATTAAGTTCAGTAGCAGCGGCGGTGATAATGTGGACGTAGTAGCAAGCGTCTATAAAGACCATTTGCATTTAAGTGTTAGTGACACTGGGATAGGAATCATCAAAGGAGATGAGGAGAGAATTTTTGATCGATTTTACCAAAGTCAACAAGATACAAGTCAGTTGTCAGGTGGAAGTGGTGTGGGACTGGCTCTGTCCAAAGAAATCGTGGATCTTTACAAGGGTGTAATTACAGCAGCCAACAACGTAAATGGAGGGGCTACTTTTACGCTGAAAATTCCTTTCGAAATGACGAAGAAGACAGGCTCCCTTGAAGAAGGAGAGGAGGCAGCAGTAATTAGCAAGGGCTATCAGCCACTCACTATTAATGGTGAAAAACCGAGGGTGCTAATAGTTGAGGATAACCAAGAAATGTCACAATACATAGCTTCTATCCTAAGGCCTTTCTACG
>CAZMYK010000544.1:0-3541 GCA_964570435.1 uncultured Saprospiraceae bacterium
CCTAGGATTTCCAAGAAGCATCGATATGATCCTTGATAGGCATTACGAGGACGAAGACTTGGTTAAGCTTAAGATGGAGAATTCGCATGCCTCTTGGAAGAATGAATTGAACATTCGAAGAGCAGGAAGAACGTTAGAGTTTGCTTGGCAAAACCAAAGCGATACTATTTATAATTCTGGAAAAAGTCATAGATTTTATGACAGGAAAGGGAGACTTCGGAAAATTGGTACAGAGAATAGTAGAAGGAAGTGGATATATAAGATTTCCTATGGAAATGCAGGTCTAATCAGTAAAATTACAGGAAGAGGAAGAATGTATGGCACAGGAAAAATGATTTACACCCACTTTTTGTTTGATGTCAGAGTTCCTAAGGGACTGAATGATGAGGTGGTGAAAAAAATCAACGATGAATTTATCAAAATCTACCCACCAATATCTGTCGGTGGAATGAATAGCTTTTACTGTGATAGCAGACGCTTCATTAGGGGTCATGGTTAGTAATCCTTTGCGAGCTAAGTCCTAGAGTCAGCAGGGTAGGGTGTGTTTTTTGTGCTTACAATTCAGAACAGCTCTCGCTACTATGGTCACCCTTTTTTACCCACAATTGTCATGCGAAGACAAGTCCAAGTTGTTGCTTTAATAGGGCCAGAAGGAAGGTGACTTGACTATCCATGGATGTTCTGGAGTAAATTTTAGTGCCTTAAGGTTCTGACTTCGTCAAATTACTCTTTTTCGTTTTTCCGAAACGTGGGTAAAACACGGCTTTTAACATTTGTTCTAATTTGTTCCGAGACGACCATACAGATACTTCTTCATAATAGGATATGATCAGAAATCCAATTTTTTTTCTGGATAATTAGTTCTTGTTCTCTGGAAAGAACAACTAATGTCTTCACGGCGTAAACAGAAGTTAAATTTTACTATTTATCAGGCTTTTGCTTGAACATTGTTGCATTGAGGTCTAATTTACGGTAACATCCTTACAATGGAATAGTGAGCTAGCTTTCCTATATTCTACTACTTTTTACTAAACTATTAAAATAAATTTACATGTACAAAACACTGTTCATGGGAGCTTTGTGCTTCTTATGGGTCTCATTTTCTATTGCCCAAACTAACAAATATTATTGGGCAGATGGCCAGAAGATGGACCTGCTTGTTAGCAACACAAACTTCATAGTCACCGCGGATGCCGCTGCTACGCTTTCAACAGCTAAGGCAGAAAATGTTTTAAAATACGAGTCTTGGGCACACAAACCATATGCCGTCGTTTCGACGGAAAGTGCCATGTCAGGTCGTGAATTAGTGGGCAAGCTAGGTCTTGACCCACAAAAGGTTCAAGTGAGTCCGGGCTATGCTCTTTCAGATGGCTTTGTAGTATATCCTACCAGGACTATTGTTGCCAAACTTATTAACAAAGTCGACAACGGTAAGATGCTAGATATGGCCAATCGATATGGAGTGAAATCTATTACGAAGAAATTCGGAACCTATCGAATCGAAATGGAAGATGTAAATAAGGTACTAAGAGCAGCGAATGCTCTTCAGGAAAGTGGAATGTTCCACTTTGCCCAGCCTGATTTCTATGCACCAATCGAGCGATATCAAGTTAATGACCCTCTTTTCAATCAGCAATTCCAGATGAATAATACTGGTCAAACTCTTGATGGTGTGACTGGTGCCAATGATGCAGATTGTAATGCCCTAGAAGCTTGGGGAATTTCCTTAGGATCATCTACCACGACAGTTGCAGTAATTGATGATGGAATGGAAGATCACGAAGACTTCAATAATGGTTCAGGTCAGAGTCGGTATACGGCAGGATTTAGCCCAGCCAATAATGGAAACGGGGATGCCGTAAGCGGGAGTGCTCATGGTGTTTCTTGTGCTGGTTCTATTACTGCTAGCCATAATAATATTGGTGTTAGAGGGGTTGCTCCACTTGCCGATATTATTTCAGTTAACATCTTCGTGGGTGGGGAATCTACTCAAGACATTGCTGACGGGATTACCTGGGCTAAGAATCAAGGCGCAGATGTGATGAGCAATAGTTGGGGATATACTTCATGTACTGCCAACTTTTCTAATATTAATAATGCAATGGCAGATGCCAATTCCAATGGAAGGGGCGGGCTAGGATGTGTCGTTATCTTTGCTTCAGGTAATGGCTACAAGAGCTGTGTTGACTACCCGGCAAACAATTCGAATGTCATAGCTGTAGGTGCCTTCGCAAATACTGGCATCCGTTCAGCTTATTCTAACTATGGATCAGCACTAGATATTATGGCACCTTCTAATAATGTAGGTGGACCTGGTGCTGGAGTTAGAACCACTGATCGAATGGGTGGTCCAGGGTACAATGGTTCGAACTACACTTCTAACTTTGGTGGAACTTCATCGGCTTGTCCAGTTGTGGCAGGAGTAGCAACCCTTTTATTAGGATACGATGCGAGTCTTACATCAGCACAGGTGAAGAATATACTTTACTCTACAGCAATAGATATGGGACCTCCAGGCAATGACAATGAGTATGCGAACGGAAGAGTGAATGCTTTAGGAGCTCTTCAAGCAGCAGGAGGAGGAAGTGGCGGTCCAACATGTAGCGATGGGATTCAGAATGGTCAAGAAACAGGAGTGGATTGTGGAGGACCTGATTGTCCTTCGTGCCCTACTTCATGTAATGGCACAGAAGTAGTACTTTCTATTACCTTAGATCAATATCCTGAGGAAACCAGTTGGACGATTACCAATGATGGCGGAGCGATAGTTGCGAGTGGGGGGACCTATGGTAGTTCACCAGATGGTTCCACAATTACAGAGACCATCTGTCTCGCTGATGATTGCTACACATTCACAATTAATGATGCCTTTGGAGATGGAATCTGCTGTGGTTTTGGCAATGGGTCTTATACCTTATCCAATGGTGGAACGACGCTTGCAAGCGGTGGAAGCTTTACCAATAGCGAGTCTACAGATTTCTGTATTGGCGGTGGAGGTCCAGATACGTCTCCTCCTAGCCAACCTACTGGTTTGACTGTAAGTGGAGAACAAGAAACGCAAGTTACTTTGTCATGGAACGCATCCAGCGACAATGTGGGTGTCACTAACTATGAAATATTTGTTGATGGTAATTCTATAGGGACGATCCTTGCAACATCAGTGAATGTTACCAGTCTTAGCTCATGTACTAGTTACAATTTTGGAGTTAGAGCATTGGATGCTGCTGGCAATGCATCAGGAACTGCAACAGCCATCGGTTCTACTACAGGTTGTAGTGGTTCTGGAGGGACTCCATTCACAGAAGGCTACTTCTTTGAGACGGGCCTTGAAGGTTGGGCTGACGGTGGTTCAGATTGTTTCCGTTACAATGGTTCATTCTCCTACGAAGGCTCGTATTCGATTAGGCTAAGAGATAACAGCGGTTCGGCTTCAGCTATGACTTCTCCAACTTATGATCTAGCAGGACTAGGAAGTGTTGAAGTCAATTTCTACTTCTACCCACGTAGCATGGAAAATGGAGAAGATTTCTGGGTAAGATAC
>CAZMYK010000545.1:0-3534 GCA_964570435.1 uncultured Saprospiraceae bacterium
TGTCCAAATGGACTCTAGCTTAACATCGCTTTGGATAAATCCTATAAACAAAGCCCATGGCTGAAATACAATTGCAATATGGTATATCAGTAATAGAGCAATGGCGATTACTCTTAGCCAATCTATGTCGTATCTTCTAGCTGAAGTCATTACCATGTTTTCTTTATCTTGATTACTTTAACATCATAGCTACTATCGGGCGAGCTTCCTGCAGCTCCTCCATATCCAGCGCAAAGCCCATAGGTTCAAGCTGCTGTACGATCATATCATAGAAGGGCTTTACCTCAGAAAAATCGACCATTACTGTTTCTCTAGGCGTCGCACCAAAATTGTTCTTGATTGTTTTATCTGCCTTAGCATCAATCAACATTTGGACGATTTCAATACGTCCAAAGAAGGCAGCTGTATGAAGGGCAGTTGAGCCATCGTTGTTTTTTATACCCAAGTCAGCACCGGCATCTATTAGCACCTTTGCAATCTCAGGCTGATTAAATGTGACTGATATCAATAGTGGAGTGGAGGAGCTCATGGCCTCTTTCATATTAATATCTGTGCCAGCACTGATGTGGTCTTTAATGGCGTCTAGGTCACCACTTATAGCTGCCGTGTGAATGTCAATGCTTGGTTTTTCGCTAGCTGCTTGCGTCGCATTACTACTGTCGACTGATCCGCTTCCTTTTTGAGATTGAGAGCATGCACATGTAATTAATAATAGAAGCAATAGCATTGGCATAAGCGCTTTCAAAGAATAAATTTGCAATCTTTTCATTGTCGTGATTTTATATGAATATTAATTTGATTTCTGTCTTCACAAAGATGAGTCAAAGTAGAGGTGGACTGCAAACGGCCATGCAGCCTTGTGTATCAAGTTTGAGGTGGGGCATGAAAACTATGATGCAGAAGTATCAATTATGACGCAAGGGTCGATTTTCTGTCTAGATTAGCAGAAAATATACCGCTGCCAAAATGAATTAATTATACTTTTGTGATTGTTATAAGACCACATGTCAAACAACTCATTTCAAGGCAAATTTATCGAAGAAGCAGAGGCCATTGTTTTGGACAATATCTCTAAGGAACAGTTCGGCGTATCCGAACTGGCTGGCGAGATGAATATGAGTCGTTCGAGTTTACTTCGTAAGATTAAGAAGCAAACTGATCTTAGTGCAAGTCAATTTGTTCGTCAAATTCGATTGCAAAGGAGCATCGAGATGTTAGAGAAAACGGAGCTTACGGTTTCGGAAATTTCTTATCAAGTTGGATTTAGTAATACTTCCTACTTTATCAAGTGCTTCCGCGAGCACTTTGGCTATTCTCCGGGAGAAGGTAGAAAAATAGGCTTCCATAAAGTACTATCAAAGGATGAACAGAATATCGATGAAGAGGGTGCAAGTTCATCAAGTTTTTTCAAACAATATCGCTGGCCACTTATAGGAGTGGCAAGTGCGATCCTTGGCCTTCTTGTATTTTTAAGCTATCGCAATTCTGACACTAGCTCGCCAGAAGAAACAAGAAACATCAAAAAATCTATAGCTGTTCTACCTTTTAAAAACATGAGTTCTGATTCTAGCAATCTTTATTTTGTAAATGGTCTGATGGAGTCATCTTTGAATAATTTGCAAAAGATTGATGACCTCCGGGTAATTAGCAGAACTTCAGTAGAAAAATATAGAAACTCGAATAAGAGTACATTTGAAATAGCTGATGATCTGCACGTGAATTATCTTGTAGAAGGTAGTGGTCAGCGTGTTGGAAATCAAGTCTTGCTAAATATTCAGTTAATTGATGTGGTAAATGATACCCCGATTTGGGTGGAGCAATACAACGATGAGGTGGTCGACATTTTTACCTTACAGAATGAGGTCGCAAGGAAAATTGCAAGTGCCATAGAAGCTAAAGTAACCCCGGCGGAGTTGGAGCAAATTGATAAGACTCCAACCCAAAACCTTCTAGCCTATGATTATTATCTACAAGGACTGGAATCTTTTAATAAGGGCACGAAAACTAGTTTAGAAGAAGCTATCCCTCTTTTTGAAAAGGCGATAGAAGGTGACGAGCAATTTGCACTAGCTTATTCACAAATTGCTATGGTGCATTATTTTTTGGATTTTCAAAAAGCCGAAAAACAATACACAGATATCATCAATAATAACGCGGACAAGGCCCTACTTTATGATTCGAAGTCTGCAGAGAGTCTGATTGCGAAAGCACTCTACTATATTACCAACAGTGACTTTGAGCTAGCAGTGCCGCACTTGGAAAAAGCCTTAGAGTATAATCCCAATGAATCTTCCGTGGTGCAAATTCTTTCTAATCTTTATTCGCAAGCTATCCCTAACACGGCTAAATATCTAAAATATGCCTTGAAGGGAATTCAGTTAGATATTGCTGCTAATGACTCGATAGCCAGAAGTTTTATCTACCTGCAACTGAGCAATGCTCTCATTCAAACTGGCTTTGTGGATGAAGCTGAAAAATACATTAACCTTGCTTTGGACTACTATCCTGAAAACGAATTTGGTCCCTACCTCAGGACTTTTATTCAATATGCCCAGGACGAAGACCTAGAAAAAGCTACAAGAAGCTTAGTCAGAGAGTGGGAAAGGGATACAAGCCGTTTGGACATTTTGAATGATGTAGCCAAATTCTATTATTTTGGAGAGCTCTATGATACTTCCTATTACTATTACGAAAAATTTGTCAAAGTCAAAAGCCAGAATAATCTAAGTCTTTACCCTCATGAAAATCTAAAGATTGGACTCGTTTATGAGAAAATGGGCTTGAAAGAAGAGGCAGAAGCATTTTATAAGAAATATGATGAATTTTGCACAAATGATGAGTCCATATACCAACCTGCAAGTATGGCTGTCAAATATGTTCATGATGGTAAATATGACCTAGCCATAGAGCACTTCAAGGACTTCTCAAGTAATAATAACTTCCAATTCTGGATCATTCTATTTTTTGATAAGGATCCTTTGATGAAGAGGCTTGAAAGCCATCCAGAATATGATAAAGTAGTAAGAAAAATCAATAAGCGTTTTTGGGATAATCAAACTCAATTGAAAAAGTCATTGGCAGATCTAGAGTTGATATAGAAGGCGGTTTTGTTCTATTAATGTTACAATAAGTACTTGGCACTTTTATTTTTAGCTGGTGGAGTGTTGCTGTTCGGATGTCTTATCATTTGCGTAGGTCCAGATGCCTTATGTATCGCTGGTCAGGTCATGGATGACTAGTTTTCCAAATTGTTAGCCGCGCAAGTTCTACGAAGTGAGAGATCGTGACCTCTAGCTATTTTGGTGAAAGCCCTAATTTTAAGGTCATAGCGTCTATCGGTAGGGTGGGGGTTTGATCCCTTTTAACCTTAGATAGGTTACCATCTGACCTCGATGGTGTGCATTGTGATTCAGTACATCGACCACCTTATCACCTAGGCTTGCTGTCAGCTTGCTCTTGTGCACGAAGGCAATCCAAGCATCAAATTCTCTCTCTCCATAGGCTAGCAATTCACTCTTGCTAAATGACTTGTGG
>CAZMYK010000546.1:0-3528 GCA_964570435.1 uncultured Saprospiraceae bacterium
AGCGGCCAAACATTGCAATCTTTCTAAGCTTCCGATTAATTTTCTTCTCCACCTTAGGCACTACTGCCATAAAAGACTTTATATAAGGCTTTCTCAAAATAGAGACTGAAAATGCAAGCTGTTCTACCGCAGTCATTTTTTTCACTTCTTCTTCCATCTGCTGGTAGAGCGTATTCATGGTCGTCTTGTTCCTTTTCTGAAATTGGTTGATATGCTTGAGGGTGTGCTTATCTTTTCGATAGTCCAAGGATTCTTGAAGAACTTGGTCAAAAACAAACGCCACACCATCCATTTTCTCCTCCATGTTGATCGGAGCATTAATCAGTCTCTTAAGCTCACGTTCATACTGCGATTGTTGTGTACTCATCTTTGTTGAAACACAAGATGCCAAAATTGACATGCACAAAAAACCTAGCAAGACTCTTTTCATAACTTTCTATTTAACGGATCATTCACTGTAATTGGTACATCGACTTGGTGCTTGGATCCCTAACCTAGTGATCAGATTTGAAATTAAGGATAAGAAGCTAATAAGAAAAAGCTAATAGCACCTTCTAGCGCCTTGTTACCAATTTTAACACTTAAGAAGCGGATCGTTAAACAAAGTTAAGGTTTGCAACATCCCAATGATTCCCTCGTCTTTCCAGTAATTAAACAACAATAAATGCGATAAACTTTATTTAGAAGAAATTTAAAACGAAGCCTTATGAAAAAATTGAATTTATTAATCGGACTAGCTACAATCTTACTCTTCGGAGCATGTGCATCAGTGAATAAGATGGTAGAACGCGGCAACTATGATGAAGCCATCGTAAAACTTGCTCGCAAGATGACTGGAAAGAAGAACAAAAAGACCAAGGACATCAAAGTTCTTGAAAGGGCTTTTTCTAAGGTGACTGCTGAAGACCTTGCTTACGCGCAGAGGCTTAAAGATTCTGGAAGGCCAAGTGCATGGGATGAAATATTCAATACTTATCATAAGATAGATGAACGACAGGAACTCATCCAACCCTTCCTACCACTCGTGAGTAAGGATGGATATCGTGGCAAATTTCGCTTCGCTAATATTGCAGCACTGAAAGATGAGGCCGCTGATAAGGCTACTGCTTTTCACTATTACGAAGCGCAGCGTCTACTAAAACTTGCAGATAGTGGAGATAAGCGTGCCGCCAGGAAGGCATATGACGGCCTAAGCTTACTAGAACAATATACAGACAGCTATAAGGATAGCAGAAAACTCAAACGAGAGGCCCAGGCACTCGGTACGAATCGTGTCCTTGTAAAGTTGCATAACAACACCTTTGGCTTTATGCCGCGTGAGGTAGAGCAAGAAATTATGAGTGTCAACGTAAAAGAGCTGAATACATTCTGGACTAAGTATTATACAAGAACGAATGTAGAGCGAGACTTTGACTTCGTCGCTAGACTAGACTTAGATGAAATAGCTATTAGTCCTGAGAAGGAATTTGTAGACAGGTACAGAGATGAGAAAGAGGTCAAAGACGGTTGGGAATATCAGTTAGATGCGAACGGAAACGTGGAAAAGGACACCCTAGGAAATGACATTAAAATAGATCGCTTTGTGAAAGTCTATGCTGAAGTGATAGAGGTGCGAAGAACAAAGTCAGCAATTGCTAGTGGAAGATTTGGACTATTTGATGCAGATACAAAAGAGTTAATCGAAACAAGGCCATTCAATGTGGACGCGCATTTCGATGACTATGCAAGTACCTTTAACGGGGATAGAAGAGCACTTTGTGACAGAAGTAGAAATAGACTTAGAGATAGACCTGCGCCTTTTCCATCAGACTTGTTGATGAGCTTAGACGTAGCCCATGAATTGAAGGAGGTGATGAAGAATGAAATGCGACGATTCAGTATATAACTAGAAATTCAATTTCACATCGGTATAGTAGGAAGGAGACCTAAAAGTAGGTCTCCTTTACTTTTTTAGGCCGCCTTGCCTTCCTTATTAGATGGCAAATATTTTTCTAAGTACTTCACTTCTTAACCATAGCACTAGCCATACTAAAACTCCGATAATAATAGGAAATAGAGTCTGGCCTAGTGGGTCTCCGTGAATAGCATGCGTAGCAACTGCACCTCCAAGCCATCCAGTAAGGATGATGGCACCTAGAATCGCGGTCCTAGGAAACAAATAAAGGGCAATGCATAGGACTTGGGTTAAACCAAAATAGAGCACTGCAGAGTCGGTATATCCTAAATCCGTAGCCATTGTAATTGCTGTCTCACTTCCGGATAAATTCATCCCAGCCCCCATAAGAAACATGACCGAAATAAGTCCTTGTAGGATATAGGACACCCACTTTGTGATTTTACTTTCTTTCATCTCCTTGTTGTCTTGTTTTTCTAAATATCACGATATTTCTTGAGATTCAAAAGTTCATACAGGGCTTGTGCCTTCTGGCACCCTTATGCTTGTAAGCCACCCATCATTAACTGCATGACTTTCGAAGCCCCAATTGTTCCCATAACTTTCTGACAACCTTGCCTTGATGTACTTCCCTCCCGTTCCTTCTGTACTTTCTTCCTTTATAGTAGATTTCCCACTTACGTGTAACTTGTATTCTCTAAGTCCACGGTTTACTTCTGAGGAGAGTGTGAAAATAATACCACTTCCTTCGGATCGCTGATATGAAATACCATTTTCTACCACGGTTAGCAAAACGGCCGGTGGGATTAAGGCGTACTCATCAATTTCTTTGACCTTCAGCGTATAGGGCTCTTCCTTTCGAAAGGTCATGATTTCTAGGTGTGCTTGACAAAGTTCTATTTCTTTTACCAGGGGTATAAGTTGGCGGTCAGAGACTTCAAGTAGGATGTCAAATTCCTTGCTAAGAGCAAATAGAAACTCCACCCCTTTTTCTGGGCTCCTTTCGATCCAATCTATAGCTGATGTCAAAGAATTATGTATGAAGTGGGGCTGAATATTCTTCTTTAAAAGGTCCAATTTTAGTCTTTCTGATTGCCTTTCGATCCGAAGTTTTTCATCTGCCTCTCGCTTCTCTTTCCGTGCAAGCGATAAAAGATTCAATAGTACCAAGTTGCCAAAGCCAATGTATAAAATTGTATCATAGTAACGAATACCTAGGAAAAGGATAAAGGGAAGGGGCAGAACGCTAGCCAATAAGAACCATCCGTCTTTTGCTCCCCTTGCTATAGCCATAATGATGATGATCGAGGATAGTATGAAGCCTAGAATCATCGTCAAAGTTGTCGTCAAGTCGTATCCCTGATTTCGGAAACTTATAAAGATTCCCACCAAAATAGCCTGTGCAATTAAGATTACCCAGGCCTTTTTCTGATTGAACCTTTTGATAAAAAACAAGGTCATCATAAAGGAAATCAGCACCGTAATTCCAAGAATGATCTTTAGCCTCGTAAAGTGCCATGGGTAGGGATAGTGGTAGTAATTCTTAACATACTCCATGATGATCAGTGAGAAGAATCCAAGACACAGGAAGGAAAACCATAGAGGAGTGACTTGCTTTCTATTATTCAAATATC
>CAZMYK010000547.1:0-3525 GCA_964570435.1 uncultured Saprospiraceae bacterium
TTAAATCCTACCTCTCCTGCTTCTGGGCCATCGACCAAGATTAAATTAATTACGCCATCAGGAAGTCCCGCCTCTTGAAAGATTTCCATTATTAAGGCAGCGGAATAGACCTGTGATTCTGCTGGTTTCCAAACAATCGTATTTCCAAGCATTGCTGGTGCAGCGCAGAGATTGCCAGCGATTGCCGTAAAATTAAAAGGGGTAATTGCGAAAACAAAACCCTCGAGTGGCCGATATTCCAGACGATTCCAAATACCATCCGCACTCTCTGGCTGACCAGCGTAAAGTTCGGACATGTACTGAACATTAAATCGGAGGAAGTCAATAAGTTCGCAAACTGCGTCAATCTCAGATTGGTATGCATTCTTGGATTGGCACAACATAGTTGCCGCGTTCATTCGAGCTCGATATGGCCCAGCTATCAGATCCGCAGCTTTCAAAAATATCGCTGCTCGATCCTGCCAAGGTAGACCAGCCCAAGCCGCTTTTGCTGCAAGAGCAGATGCTATTGCTTTCTCCACATGGCTCTTGTCACCCATGTGAAAGACTCCCAATTTATGCTTTAATTCATAGGGTGGATGCATACTCACAGTTTTACCTGTCCTCACCTCTTCACCACCTATAAACATAGGGATATCTACTTCCGTAGACTTCATGATTTGGATGGCTTGCTTCAGTTCTTTCTTACTTTCGGAACCTGGTGCGTAGTCATAAATAGGCTCGTTAATAGCTAATGGTGGCTCAAAAAATGCGTTTGACATATTTCTCCTTTTATTTATTTAGTCTGCAAATGTATAAAAACTTCTTTGGGTAAGAAATGCGAGGCATCTCCCCCTCCCTTGATAATTTCTCGAACAATCGTAGACGAAATGTGAGAGTACTCCGGGCGGCTAATCAGAAATATTGTTTCTAGGTCATCTCCTACAATTGAATTCAACTGGGAAATGGTTTTCTCGTAGTCGAAATCTGAAGCATTTCTGAGACCTCTCAGTAGATATCTGGAATTAATTTCCTTACAAAAGTGCGCTGTTAAGCCTTCAAATTGACTGATTTCCACCTGATCATAGTCTGAAAAAACATCTTCAAGCCATTGTAATCTTTGGTCTAACTCAAAAAGATACTTCTTTTGGGAATTAACACCTATGGCAACAATTATCTTGTCAAACAAAGGAAGAGCACGCTTCACAAGGTCAAGGTGGCCAGACGTGATTGGATCAAAAGATCCAGGGAATACTGCAATTTTCATAATTCAATTTATTCGACAAATAAATGTACACCTTATAATAGAAAGAGACTATTTTTGTGAGCCGAAAGATCAAACGATGAAAGAACTAAGAGAAAACTTAATCGCCCTCGAAAGACGGACTGCTGCACTTGAGCCGGATGGCAAGGGCAGAAAAGAATTGATTCAAGCGATAGAAGGCTATGCCGATGACTTCATTTCCAAAATATCAGAACTACCAAGTTTTAAACCTGATGATACTGAAGCTCCAGATGCCTTAGCTATCGACAACAGTGACACGAAATCCATGGATGAAATACTCGAAATCTATAAGAGCGAGGTGGACTATCCTGGACTCAACCCAGCCTCAGGTGGCCATCTGGGATACATACCAGGCGGTGGAATATTTGCGACAGCAATCGGAGACTTCATCGCTGCTGTATCAAATAGGTATGCAGGGCTATACTTTGGAAGCCCTGGAGCAGTCAGATTAGAAAACAGGGTTCTTGATTGGATGAAGGGCGTGTGCAATTATCCAGCTACTAGCTTAGGAAATCTTACCTCCGGCGGGTCCATAGCCAATCTGATTGCAATTACTGCAGCAAGAGACCACCACGACATAAGTGGCGCGGCAGTGGACAAATCTGTGATCTACCTTTCTGAGCAAACCCACCACTGCGTGCACAAAGCTGTACGAATTGCTGGACTTGGAAATTGCACAATGCGAAACATTCCTCTAGATGAAAATTTCAACATCCGCACCGATAGTTTAAGATCCCTCATCGAAACAGATCGTAAGAATAACCTAAACCCCTTCCTTGTTGTTGCGTCTGCTGGCACAACAAATATTGGAAACATAGACCCACTTGACGAGATCGCTGATATAGCTGAAGAACACGACCTGTGGTTTCATGTAGATGCTGCCTATGGAGGATTCTTCATCCTCGTAGAGGAATTGAAACATAAGTTCAAGGGGATAGAGAGATCGGATTCAGTCGTAATCGACCCACACAAGGGCCTATTTCTTGCCTACGGTTTAGGGGCAGTTCTTGTGAAGAATCAAGAAGCCATTCTAAAGTCACATCACTATAGAGCGAGCTATCTGCAAGACGCCACTAAGAATGACAATGAATTCTCGCCTGCCGATCTTTCACCTGAGCTCACAAAGCACTTCCGTGGACTGAGACTTTGGCTCCCTCTGAAGTTATATGGAAGTCAGGTTTTCGTTGATGCCTTGAAGGAAAAGAGAGGGTTATGTCTATTCTTCTTGGATGGTGTTCAAAAGATGGGATTCGAGGTAGGTCCTAAACCTGATTTGTCCGTTGGAATATTTCGATACAGACCCGAATCTGGTGATGCAAATACCTTTAATCAGGAGCTCATGAATCAAATCCATGAAGATGGAAGGGTATTTCTGTCTTCTACGAAAATCAATGATGAAATATGGATTCGGGTCGCTGTCCTTTGCTTTAGGACGCACGTTTCAACTGTAGAAAAATGCTTTGAAATGCTGAAAGACTGCCTTCAGAGAACTAGGATGACTTTAGCGTAAAGGACTCAAGAAAGCGATCGACATCACCATTAAGTGACTTGTTAGGAATCGAGAAAACCTGTAGCATATAGAAGGTATTATTAATTACATATGCCCTACTCTTCACGACTTGCTTTTCAGACTTGCTCCTCCACATCAAACCCTTGTGAGGTCCGATTTCGATTGGATTGTTGTATTGGATACTTCCATCAATATCCGAAACGGCTTGATCCATAGTATTTGCAAGGAAGTCCATGATCAAATCTGTGGAATCTGCTGGCATGCTATTTTCTGGGAGATCATAAAAATTGATTAGGTAAAGGAAATTTCCAGTGGTGTCTTTCTGGTTATAATACAAGGTGTGAACGACAGTTTCTCCAATTTCACTTTCAACAATGGCCTTCTTCGACTCCATGAAACCAGGGCTAAGAATAGAAAAAGCACCTTCCTCTGACTGGAATACCTTCCACTCCATCTCTTGCGAAAATATAGATCGAGGTATGAATACCATTATTAAGACAATAGCGAATAATTTCATACTTACATGAACGATAAGATCATAAGAATCGTTTTACTTTCCATTGTTATATTTGCAGAAAAATTCCAAATGAAAAGATGGCTAGCGCCTGCCCTCATAGTTTGCATCCTAACTATTTCTTGTGCTGAAGATCAGAAAGCAATTGACAAAGCGGAAGAAAAAATGTCTGCTGAGGAAATCTACTTCGAAGACTACGAGGCTCCCATCTACAAGTGGGGCTACATAGACACAAAC
>CAZMYK010000548.1:0-3505 GCA_964570435.1 uncultured Saprospiraceae bacterium
CTCATCTACAATCCTTACTTCGAAATCATGAACTGCAGTCGTGTCGCCATAAAATGCATCTTGATTGTATTCAAGCACAAGGACCACTGAGTCTAAACTTACTGGTACAGTAGATCCATCCATTGTGAATTCGAAATTTGGTGCGCTCCCACTTGTCCCTCCAAATCTAAGATCAACAAAAGCTTCGGCCTTAGTTTCGCCAAAAGTGGGATCTTCCAATTGACCTACAATAACAGTATTAATCAATATAGAACCATCGAAGGTAACTATAGAATCAACTCGCTCAGTGGTCGCATTGACTTCATAATTATCCTCGAAAATCAAATCTATACTATCAGGAACGAAGAGATCCGATCCTACAAGACTCGCCTTACTACAAGCTCCATATAGAGTGATCAACGCCAATGCAGTTAAGCTAAACAAAAATATCCTCATACAAGATTCTGTCTAATTAAATATGAAAACAAGACTGACTATGCTTCTTCCTCTTCTTCTAATAAACTCTTATAGAAATCAAAGTACGCTGGAGGAGCCTCATCAACTTGCACGTAGTCCAGTTTTGTCTTATCTGAATTTTCTATCAATTCATTAACGGAATCGTCATATGATTCGCTTCCTTGTATGATAATATCTGAATTTGCAATTGCACCAGAATGAAGGTTAATTCCATTTGAATCGGAGAAAGACTTCATATCTGATTCCTCAAGATTATTGATCATCGCCTTTTCTAAGAAACGCTCTGAAAAGCTATCTCCCATCGTTCCATTATAAACAGAGTAAATCATCTGGGCATTCTGGAAGATTGGCTCATCCTTATACACAGTCTTAAGGTAGAGCGGCACCAAAGACGTCATCCATCCATGGCAGTGTATAATATCTGGTGCCCAACCAAACTTTTTGACCGTTTCCATAACACCCTTGCAAAAGAAAATCATTCTGTCAGAATTATCCTCGAAGGGCTCTCCTTCTGCGTCATGGAAGACAAATTTTCTCTTGAAAAACTCCTCATTGTCTAAGAAGTAAACCTGCATTCTCGCTCCCGGAAGGGAGGCAACTTTGATGATTAATGGAAAATCATCATCGTCAACGATAATGTTCATGCCTGAAAGTCTCACGACCTCATGAAGACGATGCCTACGCTCATTAATAGAACCGAATTTCGGCATCAAGACCCGAATTTCAAATCCTTTTTCCTGTGTATATTGAGGAAGTTTTCTTACTAATTTCGAAATATCATTAGCAACCGTATATGGCTCCATCTCCTGAGTTACAAAAAGGATTCTCTTCTTACTCATATCTAACTTACTTTTTTACAAGAGATTAAAAATAGCGTGCAAAGATACAAATTTTTCTCAATTAATACCCTAATGCCCTGAATTTCAATGATAATTACGCGCTAAGAAACAGCCTGCATCAGCATTGCACATATAATCGCACCATAGGTTCCCATGGCATAACCAAGCACTGCCATCAATACTCCTACAGGAGCAAGAGCTGGATCAAAGGCTGAAGCTACAATAGGTGCGCTGGCCGCTCCTCCCACATTGGCCTGACTTCCTACTGCTACAAAGAAATATGGAGCCTTGATAATCTTGCTTACAATGAACAAGATCAGGACATGTACAGACATCCAGATAATTCCAATCAAGAAGAGGCCTAAATTGTCAAAGATCTCGCCTACGTTCATTTTCATGCCGATAGTAGCAACTAAAAGATAGATACAAACAGTCCCCCACCTGCTTGCTCCTACGCCTTCAAGTTTACGAGCCTTGGTAAATGAAAGAGCTACACCCACAGTAGTCGCAATCACAATCAACCAAAAGAAAGAACTCATTAATGAGTTAAGTCGCATAGCCTCAAGCCTATCCTTGAAACCGTCCATAAAGGGTGTTATCAGATCCTTTCCCCAATGTGACAATGCAACTGCACCGAAGGCCACGGCCAAGAGGATGAAAACTTCACTCGTTGTTGGAATCTTCTCGATACTTGACCTATAGTCCGAAACCCTCTTTTTAAGATCTGCAATTGCAGAATTATCTGCCTTAAGCCAACGGTCAAGCTTATCCGAAAAATTGATTCCGAAAAGCAAGACACCCATCCAAATATTGGCAACAAGAACATCTACCACAATCATAGAACCAAAGAGATTGTCTGAAACTTCGTAGATTTCCTTCATTGCCGCTTGATTCGCTCCACCGCCAATCCAACTGCCAGCTATCGTAGACAGACCAGTCCAAATTTCGCCTGCGGAAGAGTCTACAACTCCAGGAGCAATGTAGGACACGAAGATCAGTGCAATGGGTCCACCAATGATAATCCCTAGCGTTGCCGCGAAAAACATAATCAGTGCCTTCGGACCCAGCCTAAGAATTCCTTTGAAATCTATTCCAATGCATAATAGCACTAGACTAGCAGGGAGGAGGAACCTACTAGCCACGAAGTACAATGCCGAATGACCTTGGTGCTGAGTGTATTCACTCTTTGGTATTCCTGCATCATTTAGAAGGCTGGTTATTTGATCGAAGCTCATCCCCGTGGGAATTGTAGTGCCATATTGACTCGCTAATTCAACAATAGAATCTGTGTACCAATGTGGTGCAATTAAACCCAAAGGGTAGTTAAGAATTGCGGGAAGGAAGTAACACAACAAGACAGATGGTAAAAAGGTATAAAATCTCTTCCACGATGGAAGGCTAGAGGTATGGAAGATTAATGCAAGCAGTATGAGCAAGATGCCAAGCACCACTGCGTCATTGGTAAAAAACGGTTCCATAGAATATTTTTTGTGGAAATCCAATATAAGAATAAAGACGGTCCAGTGAACTAAAATCCACTGCTCATTTGTTATTATTGTACTATGCTTCAGAAGTTAGATAAATATCGCAAAGCATTTAATGCAAAAAAACTGCTTAGGAAACTCCCTAATTATCTCAAAGCTGTTGGTATCAAGACGATTTATACTGTTCTCTTGCTTTTTAAGGCCTACCAACGGGATGAGACTCCTACCTGGGCTAAGAACATTATTCTTGGTACTATTGGTTACTTGTTAAGTCCGATTGATGGCATTCCTGACATTACTCCCTTCCTTGGATTCACAGATGACATAGGTATTGTGAGTTTTGGACTGGTTTCGATTGCTTGCTACATTGACGAAGGTGTAAGAGCCGATGCACGAAAGCAACTTAGTAGCTGGTTCAAGAGCTATGATGAAGAAGACCTAATTGAGATTGACGCTAAGTTGTAAGAGTCTTTTCTCTAATTCTTTTGACCTCTTCAATGTTGCCATGGAAGTAGACCATCCAGAAGAAACTTCCTAAAAGAATTGCAATTCCCAAAATTAGGATAGAAATCTTTGAAAAAATCAGCTCATAAGCTGAAACAAATAAGACGGGTGTAAGCACGACAGCAAACAATTGTGTCAATCGTACCCTGGTCAACTTCAAGTCGGAAATAAAGAGATTATGTTGCTTCAGTTTTTCCACAATTTCTCTATGAAGAAGCCCTC
>CAZMYK010000549.1:0-3504 GCA_964570435.1 uncultured Saprospiraceae bacterium
GGGGAAGCAGAAAGTGGATCTACAGATCTGTCAAATGCCCTCTTTGCTATCTTCGAAGACAAGCCTCTGTTACTTTCTAGGCCTCCATCGCCACCAGAACTTTGGCCCCCGCCGTTGTAAGTAATCTGGTTAAAATTTCCTTTTTCAATTGCGGTGTATGGATTAGATGTCACTAGGAATAAGGCATCATTAAAGTCCTGGTCACAGGAAGGATTATCTCGAACAATATCTTCAAATCCAAAAACGACAACCTCTTCGTTGTTGTCAAACAAATTGACATTGTGTTTTTGTAAGATCGGATCGTTTTCCGGATTCAGATTGGGGTCTGAGTAGAGTATCCAATTCCCATTCGTCACCCGACTACCATTCCATCCATTTGCAATCAAGACCCAACCTATTCCAGTATTGGCAGGAAATTGTCCTAGATACATCCTGTCTCCAATTTCCAAGCCGCCGCCACTACCTGAGGCAGAAACGTTGGGGAATATGATGGTAACATCTTCGGCTTGCGGTGCACTAGTAAGTGGTGTGTCGGCATCATAGGTATAGAATCCCAAAACGTTTCGGTATCCGGCACCTTCACCCACAAAGGTTACCCACACATCGGCCAATTCATTTAGGATTACATTGGTTTCAACATCTTCCGCAATATAATCTGGATTAAAGTCCGGTACCGGATAATTCTCTGGCAACGATGCATTGATATTTTGAACTAGGGTGCTCGAAAGTGGCGTGTTAACCATATCTATGGGTACACCCTGATCATTGTAGGCGCTTATAAATTTGTAATTTTGTGCGATTCCTTCCTGCGCAAAAATCATAAAAAGCAGGATCATTAATTGTGTAAATTTCGATTTCATTTTTTCATTATTTGATTATTCTTAGTCAAATATGGGTCGAAGAGGATTTTATATTTCTCGATTTTCGATTTTTGGTTGATTATCTTCGTATTTTGGAATATTCACCATAAAAAATTGAAATGAAGGGAATAGTTTTTACGGAATTTTTAGAAATGGTTGAGTCGGAATTTGGCTATGAAATGGTAGATGACATCATTGAAGCTTCTACACTCTCTTCCAATGGTTCTTACACTTCTATAGGTACTTATCATCACAGTGAAATTGTGCAGTTACTGACCAATCTATCAGAAAAAACGGAACAGGATCCACAAGTCTTGTTGAAGGCCTTTGGCAAGTATCTCTTTGATACTTTTCTCAAGTCCTACCCCCAGTTCTTTAGTGCAGTAAGCCATCCCTTCGACTTTCTTAAGTCTATCGATAGTCATATCCATGTAGAAGTCTTGAAGCTCTACCCCGATGCTACGCTGCCCAAATTCGAAACAGAAGTTGATTCGCATGGCAATTTAATTATGACTTACAAAAGTGAAAGAAAAATGGCTGCCTTAGCTGAAGGTTTAATTGAGAAGTCCTTTGTCCACTACGGAACCAAACACGTGGTCAAAAAGGAGCTTCTCGCTGAGGATGGGAGTATAGTGAAGTTTACGATCAGCGAGGAATAAGATGAATGAAGTAGACCTTCTTAAGAAGAGGTTATTGCGCGAGCGGGAGGCGCGGAAGCAAGCCGAAGCTATCTTGGAAAGCAAGGCATTGGAACTGTACAAGACCAATGAGGAAGTTCTTGCTCTCAATCAAAATCTTGAGCAAGAAATAAGGAAGAGAAGTGAGTCCTTAGCCATCAGTGAGCAACAATATCGCACCTTGGTAGAACAAGCCCGTGACGTGATCTACAACATTAATTACGAAGGTTACTTTCTATACATCAACCAGATTGGAATGCAGCAGTTTGGTTTTGCAGAAGAAGATATCATAGGCAGACATTTCAGCGACCTCATTCCCTTAGAAGACATGGATAAGGAAATTTCCTACTACGATGAATTCAGGTCATCGCAGAAGCAAACTGACTACCATGAATTTAGAATTAAGTCCAAAAATGACAAAATATACTGGGTTGGGCAGAATGTCAATCGACTTCAAAATAGTGAAGGAGAAACTTACTTTACTGCTGTTGCTAGGGAGATTACTCAACGCAAGAATACGGAAGCCGCTCTTGAAATTGCTAAATTAGAAGTACAAAAGAGCGAGATCAAGTACAGAAGTATTATTGAAAATATGGAACTTGGTCTATTAGAAGTAGACACCTCTGGCCATATCATCCGAGTCTATGATCGTTTCAATAAAATGCTCGGATATGAGGGCGACGAGCTCATAGGTAGGAATGCCAATGACGTGCTGCTTGCCGAAGGATTTCGTGAAATCTTAGTTGAACAAGATGCTAGGAGACTTGAAGGTGAAACTGGTGTCTACGAAGTCAAGTTAAGGAAAAAGCACGAAGGCGAAATATGGGCCTTGATTAGCGGTGCACCCTTCTACGATGTAGATGGAAACGTGATTGGTTCTATCGGTGTGCACTATGATATAACTGATAGAAAGCAACTCCAAGAAGAATTAGAGATTGCAAGAAAGAAGGCTGTTAAGGCCCAGCAAGCCGAAAAAGCATTTCTAGCGAACATGAGTCATGAGATCCGCACTCCATTAAATGCAATTATCGGTATGAGCCATCTTTTATTGGATACCAAACTCGATAGGGAGCAAGCAGACTACCTAGATGCCCTATTTAGCTCCGCTGCAATCCTGAAAAACTTGATTTCGGACATCCTCGACATTTCTAAGATTGATGCAGGAACTTTGGAGCTCAACCAAAAACCCTTTAATCTAGAACAGTTAACAGAAAGCTTAATAGCCTCTTTCGAAAAAAGAGATAGCGATACTTCTGTAAAATTCAAGGCCCAAAATGATCAAGCAATTTCCTTTCCAGTTGTAGGAGATGCACAATTGATCAACCAAGTCTTACTGAACCTATTAAGCAATGCGAATAAGTTTACAGAAGTAGGTGAAATCACCTTGTCAACTCAACTTATGCAAGTAAGAGGTGGTGACCTGCTGGTTTTATTTAAGGTAGAGGATACAGGAATTGGTATATCGGAAGAAGAAGTCAAGTTCATTTTTGAAGAATTTAAGCAAGCTAACGCTAGCGTCAGAAAAAACTATGGTGGAACTGGTCTTGGCTTGGCCATATCGTTTCAGCTTGTGAAATTATTAGGAGGCGAACTGAAGGTGAAGTCTTCCAAGGACAAAGGAAGCGAGTTTTACTTTAGCCTTCCTTTAAAGAAATCCGAAGTTGAATTGTCAAATGTTGCAAGTGTGATTAGCGCTCAAAAGGAGTCTTTCAAAAGTGCCTATCTGCTCATTGTAGAAGACAACGAAATGAACCAAAAGTACATCACTTCGCTGCTTAAGAAGTGGCAATTGGATTTTGACCTGGCAAGAAATGGCCAAGAAGCTGTTGATCTACATGGTGACCACACCTATGATTTAATCTTTATGGACTTGCAGATGCCGGTGATGGATGGTTTTGAGGCAACTCAAACCATTCGAAGCTCTACAGACGGTAATTCAAAAGTGCCCATAGTTGCACTGACAGCTT
>CAZMYK010000550.1:0-3494 GCA_964570435.1 uncultured Saprospiraceae bacterium
TTGAACTAGGATTCATAGCACAAAAAGTAGGCTTGCCAAGAGGCCTTTTGAATATCTTAACTGGAACAGGCAAGGTCCTAGGCAATGCCCTGGTTGCAAGTCCAATAACTAAAATGGTAACTATGACAGGAAGTACACCTGCTGGACAGCAAATATTTAAAACAGCAGCTATGAATCTTACCCATGTTCAGCTCGAATTGGGGGGTAAAGCACCATGTATCGTTTTTGAAGATGCCGATATTGATCAAGCTGTGGAAGGGGCCTTCCATTCTAGGTTTGATAATTGTGGACAAGTTTGCACCTGCAACGAAAGACTATACCTGCACGAAGATATTTATGATGTCTTTATGGACAAATTCTTGGCTAAGGTAGGGGGCATTAGAATAGGAGATCCAATGAATTCTACAACTGATCTTGGCCCAAAGGTAAATGCACGGGAAATCGAAAATATGGAACGCCTAGTAGCGATAAGCAAGGAGGAGGGAGCTAGCATTATTTTTGGAGGAAAAAGGCCTGGCGGCGCCCAATTTGAAAAAGGTCATTGGTTCGAACCAACAATAATTACTGATGTAAGGCAGGAAATGACCATTGTTCATGAGGAATCATTTGGCCCAATCCTACCTGTCATTAAATTCACGGAATTTGACCAGGTTATTGGCTATGCTAATGATTGTAAATACGGCTTGGCTGCCATGATATTCACAAAAGATATGAGCAAAATCATGAGGTGCAGGGATGAATTGGAATTTGGCGAAATATATATAAATAGAGGGCACGGTGAACAACATCAGGGATTTCACAATGGTCTCAAACTTAGCGGTAGCGGAGGAGAAGATGGCAAGTACGGTTTCGAACAATACCTGGAAAAAAAGACCTTCTACGTTAACTACTAAAGCAATGAGTAAAAAAATACAATCTATTGAGACCAGGCTTTTTGAAGTTCCCCTACCTGAAGTACTTTCAGACGCCAAGCACGGTGATCATTTTCACTTTGAGCTAGTTACTGTGACCATAACACTTGAAAATGGAGCAGAAGGCACGGGCTACACCTATACTGGTGGCAAGGGAGGTCATGCTATTAAAGCAATGATAGAAAATGATCTAGCTCCGGCTCTACTTGCTAAAGATGGCACGCAAATCGACTCGATTTACGACTTTATGGAATGGCATATTCACTACGTTGGGCGAGGTGGAATTGCTGCATTTGCTATTTCTGCAATAGATATTTCTCTGTGGGATATTAAATGTAAAGTTGCAGGCAGGCCCCTTTGGCAGATGGCCGGTGGGCACGGTAAGACCTGTAAGGCATATTGTGGGGGCATAGACTTGATGTTTCCCTTGGAGAAATTACTAGGCAACGTTCAAAGTTACCTTGATCGTGGTTTCAAAGCAGTCAAAATAAAAGTTGGAAGGGCCAATCTAGATGAAGACATTAAAAGGATAAAGGCAGTTAGAGAGCTGATTGGAGATGATGTGACCTTTATGGTTGATGCCAACTACTCCATGAGCGTCGAAAATGCAATAAAGGCTGCCCAGGCCTTCAAGCCCTACAATATCTTTTGGTTCGAAGAGCCCACGATCCCAGATAACTATCGGGGCTATGGTGAGATATTTGATGCAACTGGCATGCCCCTAGCAATGGGTGAGAACCTCCACACCATCCATGAATTCGAATACGCATTTAAGCAATCTAAGTTATCATTTATACAGCCTGATGCATCCAATTGTGGTGGGATTACTGGTTGGCTGAAAGTCGCTGAATTATCAAGGAAACACAACATTCCAGTCTGTTCGCATGGTATGCAGGAATTACATGTGAGCTTGGTTTCCGCCCAATCTAATGGCGGTTGGCTTGAAGTGCATAGTTTTCCAATAGATGAGTACACAAGACGTCCACTTCAGATTGAAAACTACAGAGCCATAGCTCACGACACTCCAGGAATTGGAGTTGAATTCGACTGGGACAAGCTATCACAATATGAATTAAAGTAGGACTAAACTGATGAACATAATCAAACAAAAAACCATATGAGCGGAATAATATTAGCAGTGCTAGCTGGCTTGATGCTTGGATTGTATGCGCTTCCCGAAAAATTCACCAAGGGCTTTCATTTTGAAAATACTTGGGGCCTATTTTTCATGCTTACCATGTTTCTTGTACCAAGCATATCATCAATGATTATGCTCGATGATTTTTGGGGTCTTTTAGGACAGGTACAGAAAACGACCCTCTTTAAAATGGGCGGTGCCGCGATTCTATGGGGGATAGGAGTGATGCTCTGGGGTAAAGCCATCAATCATATCGGTCTTTCCTTAGGCTTTTCACTCTTTATTGGCACCATCATTATGGTAGGTTCCTTGCTTCCTTGGGTGTTGAATGGCATACCAGAATCCAGTGAGCAAGTTACCTTCATTAGCCTAGGCCTTATTGCTGTATTGCTTGGTATTTTTTGTAATGGAATGGCAGGGCTTAGGAAGGAGAAAGACTTGCAGGATTCGGAGCTTGGGGAGAATAAGACTGGTAGCGTCACTACTGGGATCCTTATTGCAGTGCTAGGGGGGCTCCTTGCTACAGGATTCAACTTTGCATTAATTGTCGGTGGCGATGAATTAAAACAAGTCTTAGTGAGTAGTGGAAATCCGGTCGAATACTCAGGGATACTTCAGATGTTTCCTATATTTATCTCAGGAGGCATTGTTATCGCCATATACTTTGTAGCTGAACTAAGTCGCAAGAAAACATGGGGGTCATTTAGATCTTCCAACTTTGCCAGAAACTTTTTGCTCATCGCCATCATGGCTATATTTCACTATGTAGCCTCAGCCATGTACGGTACTGCTAGAAGTTTGATGGGTGATGCAGCTGACACCACAGGTTATTCGATCTTCAACGCTACAAGTGTTGGAATTGCTATCATAAGTGGAATCCTAGCTGGAGAGTGGAAGAATACGTCATCGAAAGCCAAGGGCTTTCTTTATGGAAGTCTTGCATTTATGATCGCAGGTATCATCATCATAGCCTACGGAAACGGTATTTCTTAAAACACAATCCAAAACAAAATGAAACAATACGTACTCATCCTCCTTGTAACCTTGCTAGCTTGTGAACCTAGGCCGGGGCAACAGAACATCAAGCCAACAGATGAACAAATAGACAAGCTGGGCATCACTAACTCGGATAAGTTAAGCGCAGCTACAAAGAGAGCCTTAGAGTGGCCAGATGTAGGCAATGAATGGTTTGGTGAGTTTCAAGTCTTTGACCTTAAGGGAGACCTAGCCTATGAAGAAGGTATAGTTCGAAGAGACCCTAGTGCCCTGATTTATGAAGATGGGAAGTACTTTGTATGGTATTCCAGAAGCACCGGTCCATCTCAAGGATTTGGTGGGGATGTTGAAAATGACAAGGTCTTTCCTTGGGATCGCTGTGATATTTGGTATGCCACCTCTGAAGACGGCTGGACGTGGAAGGAGGAAGGTCCCGCTGTGGAGCGAGG
>CAZMYK010000551.1:0-3481 GCA_964570435.1 uncultured Saprospiraceae bacterium
ATATGAGGTCTCTACTTTGGACAATTTTAGTGATGCTATCAATAAATTCTGGAGCTATTTCTCAGAATCATTTCGAAGTAGAATTAGACCCGCTTGCTTATGCCCTAGGTGGTGCCTCCGGGCATATTGCTTACACTATTAAGAATCACAGGGTCCAGTTTGGCTTAGGTTTATTAACACTGCCTGATGCATTCTCCTCCCATGAAGAGGTCTCGGAGAAATTTATAGCCTTTCCTTCGTTAAAGTGGGACATATTTTTCGGCAAGGACCATGCTAATAGTGGCTTTTTCGCAGGACCTACCCTCGATTATATGCGGTGGGACTATGAAACCGAAAACGACGCTTCGTCTCAAAACGTGTTCAATCTTGGCATTCGGACAGGTTACAAATTTGACTTATTCAAAAACAATGCAGTACTAAAGGGCTTGTACGCGACGCCTTGGATCGGATTCTCCTACTCACCTGGAAGAGAGAATGTGGAGTTAGGAGGTGTGCAATATGAACTTAATCCTTTTGGAATTTTCCCAACTGTGCACCTAGGATGGGCATTTTAAGTATATTTAACAAAAATCAACTGGTATGAAAACCGCTCTAATCATCATTTCTATCTTCCTTTTACTTTGTCTAGTATATGTGCTTTATTCTGCAACATATAATACTTTTTCCAGCAAACCTTTTGCAGCTGAACTAGCAGAAGAAGCGCTAGTCAAGGCGGGAGTGGATAAGCAGACTTGGAAGACCGCCCTAGTTGCTAGTGAAATAGAGGTGGAGGCCACACCTGAAGAGGTCTGGGAGCACTGGTCTCGGATAGAGGAATGGCCTGAGTGGTCAAGTGACCTGCATAAGTCAGCCAAATTCACATCTGATCAGAAGTGGGTGCAAGGAAGTACCTTCGAGCAGATTTTAGATTTAGGAGTGGCAGGGACCGTGACTGGTAATGAGACTGTCAAGTATGTGGACGAGGCTAAGAAGGTGATGTGGTGGAAGGACGAAGGTGGGATGAAATCTTGTCATACATGGGTATTCTCGAGTACGACCCCAGGCAAGACAAAAATTACGAACATTGAAGTTTTTGACGGAGCGATCATAGGATTTATGAAACCGCTATTGATCCCCAATTGGCAGAAGAAATTTGATTCTGGACTGGTTAACCTGGCGGCTAGAATGCAGTAGTCGTACTACAGTCTTTGGATTTCGTTCAACGTTGATTTCCTTTCGCCTTATTGTTTTGTAGGTGAATCTAGGTGCATGCTCACTAGCTTGCTTGTGGCCCTTGTGCCAGCGAAAATGACATTCTCCAATTATTTAGTCATATTGATAAGGTTCTTCATCATAGGACATCGCCTTAATATTATTTAGGACTCTTTTCATATATGACTTCCAATACAACTTTGCGAACAGCCAGTTGAGTGGGTAGAAAATAGCTTTGTTCGAAAACAAAGAATACTCGTATTCGACCAAAATTTCTCGCTTTCCAATCTCTGTAGTCTTCCATTCACCTACAAACTTGAAAAATCCTGGCATCCAAAACTGGAAGTCGTCTACCTGTATTTTCCAATATTCATTTTCCTTCCGTTCGAGAACCCTGTCCATGAAGGCAAAACCACCACTTTTTGTTAAAGACTTTTCAACAAATACTTTCTTGCTAGAACCTACCTGTCCCCAGTTTTCGTCATCTGACGTATGAGTGACCCTGGGTGTTATGCCATAGCCGGTGTGTACTTTTGTCACATCACATAAGATGGGTGTTTTGAAGGCTCTTTCTAATGAGCATTCGTAGATGGTAGATGTCTTGACTTTTAATATCATAAACTGCTTACTCGATCTGCTTTTCTTTGGACCACTTGCTTAAGTGTTGACCACATTTTTCAAGTTCTTATCCCTATTTCTCAAATCAATTCCTCCTTGAAGAATTGATTTTAGATTGGTGAGGTAGAAGGTCCACCCACTTGTGCAACCAACATAGTAGTTCATTCTTGATGTTTCATCGAGGGCAATTTGGCTTTGGATCAGTTCGACCACATTCTCACCATCTTCTTCTAGGATTTTTACAGTGACGAGGCAACCTAAGAATGTAAATTTAAGTAAGTCGATGTCATTGCTTTCTAGGACTTCTCCTTCAGCAAGGCTGTCGCTGCTATGCCACATCCACTTGTAGGTATTACCCTTGCTAACCTTTTCCTTCCTATCCTTAGAAATATCCTTAGCTGAATAAAAATTGGCCATCGATAGAAACCACTTTTCGAGGTTCTCTTGGGATGACCAATGATCAAAAATTCTTTCCTTGCTGGCCGAAATAGATATCCTTGTTTTGAACTCTGACCAATTGTGTTCTTCCATAACTATTTCAACTTGTGTTTATTCGATCTCTATTGCAATTAAGTTTAGATTGTTTGCTTCAGAATGAAAAATAAGCGTGTCATTTCTGAGAGAAAGAATCCACTCGCTATCTGCTTGTTCACCTTCTCCATCAATTAATAACTTGTTTTCTTCAGAATTGAAGGTCCAGCTACCACGTTCGTTCTTTTTCTCATTACCGTCGTAGCTCTCAAAGGTTCCGTCGTCTTTTAAATGCATCCAATTATCAGGCAGATCTACAGATTCATTCTGTTCCAGCTCAAGGCTCTTGATTTGCCACTTCCCAATAAAATATTTAGGGGCTTCTTTACAAGCATAAAGCCCTGTGGCTGCTACTACTAGTAGTATATTAAGTTGCTTCTTCATTGTTTTCAACGCTCTTCTTTATGTAAACTCTTTGGCTATAATAATTTGTACATCCGATCCATACCTCTTAATTCTTCCTTGAAATCCGGCACTTCTAGTTTTGTCTTGCTGTGAAACTGAAAGCCCAATTTACTATAAAATGAGATAGCACTTGAATTGCTATCTATAACGCAAAGGAAGAGTGTCGTTTTGCCTCTTGCCTTTGCGATCTCGCTCGTTTCAGTGATTGCAAATTTGCCAATTCCTCTGCCCTTGTAATTGTTCAGAACGTAGATTTTTTCTATTTCACATCCTTCTGATTTTGGCAAATTTGGTAGGTTTGAGAAGTGATTGATCTTTATGAAGCCACATGCGATGTTCGCACTAGTGATGACGTAGTATTCAATATCTTCATCCTCTAAGTCTTTCTCTAATCGCTGCAGACTAAACTCCCTGTCTAGGTAGCTTTTCAATCCATCGTTAATCCAATGGTGCCAAAAGCTTTCACTGTAAGCTTGGATGCAAATTTTTCGTAATTCTTCAATGTTGACAAGCGAGGCTTTTAACAGTTTCATTCTTTAGAATTTTCACCTTGCGCGGCTACTTATGATCAATAGGGTAGGAAGGCGCATATGGATGCTTTTACAATTTTAGTAGTCCTGGGCGAGAATTTTTCTGGTAATAGGACCCTGATTCGTTTCAATCTTCACAATATAAATACCTGGCTTACATGAAATATCTAGTGATACCGTCCCTTGAAAGAGAAGACCCTTCCTTT
>CAZMYK010000552.1:0-1576 GCA_964570435.1 uncultured Saprospiraceae bacterium
GATCAGATGGAGTATGATGGACAATGATATGGATGAACTAACAGATATTATTCACTTTTCTTCCGTGGTACTTAACTCTGGTTCTACTATTTCAATTGACGCCCTCATATTGGGCAAGCCCGTGATCATCACTTCTTTTGATGCTCACAGAAAATTAGGCTATTGGAAGTCGGCCCGTAGACTCAAGGATTACGTCCATCTTAGAAAATTTATCAGCAAAGGCGGGGCTGAGGTAGCTTATGATTTTGATGGTTTAAGGTCAAACATTTCGACGTATATTTCTAATCCCGATCACGGTTTCACGAAGCGCAAGAAAGTTGGTGAAGAATATTGCTTTAAGCTAGATGGAAGGTCGACAGATAGAGTTATTGACGCAATGCTAGATCATGCTTAGAAAGGGAGTTTTAAGCCTGGATCTTAATGGCACGTTGGGCCTTCTTTTTTGTGCCTATGCTTTTTCACTTTCATTTGAACTTTCGCTAGAGCTCCTTCTTGGCATCAAGACGATCTTCAAACCCTTCAGGATTATAGGAATATTGATCTTAGGTGTTTTTGGCCTTAAAGTTCTGGTGGGAGGCATAGAGATTGATCGGGAAGAGAAGAGTGACGTCTTCTTTTATCTGATGATCATCTATGGAGTTCTAATTTCATATTTTCGAATCATGTCTGGTCCATTTAATAAGGGGCTATTCTACAATGACCTCTTCTTGGTGGGTCTGAATGTACTAGTCTTTTTCGTATACAAGAATATTGAAGTCGGCGGGAAGATGCAACTTAAGATTTGCTATTCATTCTTGGCAGGGGTCCTAGCTAATAGTCTCTATATTTTTTATGGTTTTAATTTCCAAGGTGTGATTGCCAGGCAATCGGGATTCCTGGACAATCCTAATTATGCAGCATTATCAAGCAGTGCAGCAATATCTTTTCTCTTGGTCTTAGACAACTATGTCAAAGGCTTTTTCAAACATGTTTTGCTTTACGGAGGTGTGGTTTTTCTAGGCTATATATTCTTGATCACAGGGAGTAGGGCAGGTCTGGTTGTTTTGGTACTGTCAATCTTTTTAATATTTGTTCTATCTAACCTATATCGAAAGATAGTTGCATTTTTGGTAATCTTGGGTTTCTTACTCTTCCTATTACCACGTAGCTTGGAAGACGCTAGTATTGCGGGACCTTTGATTCTAGTCAAACGGATCAATAAGAAGATGGAGCAGGAAGACAGCGATGTTCGTTTTGTGATCTGGAAGGGTGTTTTTAGGATGTTAGAAACGGAGGGGTATTGGGGAATGGGTCTAGGTCAATACAAGGAAAAATTCGAGCAGTATTTTTCTACATCGAGTCATTTATATGTGGTCAACATTGTGGAGCGCGGCTACTTCCTAAGTACCCATAATGACTACCTAGCTGTGCTTACAGATTATGGCCTTCCCTCTTTGGCTCTGTACCTCATATTCATATTCTTTGCCTTTATCCGATTGATTCGAAATATTTTGTACCCTGATGAGGATGATTCAGACTATCGCTTGTTGGCGAAATACAAATTCATATTATTTTGCAGCCTTGTGGTTTTTGGAAT
>CAZMYK010000552.1:1586-3472 GCA_964570435.1 uncultured Saprospiraceae bacterium
GGCTTCAGAGAACTTACCTAATCCGTTATTTTGGTTTTTAATGATGCTATCCACAAAATCTTTAAAGTGAAAAGTGATAAATTTCAAAGCATACGAGATAGGGTAAAGCTCATGATTTTTAAAGAAGACCGTCAATGATTATTGTCAGACTTAAGGGAGGGATGGGGAATCAAATGTTCCAGTATGCCATTGGGCAGCAGCTAGCAAAGAGGCTGAAAGTGGATGTGGAATATGACCTTACAGCGTTGCTTGACAGGAGTCGAGGAAGTGATTTTGTGTATCGAAATCTTGACCTAGATACTTTTGAATTGAATATCTCGACCCATCAACAAGAACGGTTTCTTCGGGCACTTAGTCGGCTGAAATCAGGAAGAATTACTAAGTATCTGAGAGAAAGCATGAAGAAGGGTAGGGCTTACTATTTGGAACCTAGCTTTGATTTTCAGGAAGAACTCCTAATGGCCCCAGTTGACAATACTGTGTACGAAGGTTGGTTTCAAAGTTATAAGTATTTCGAGGGAATAGAGAAAGACTTAAGATTGCACTTCCAATTTTCGCAGCCGATTCTGGCACAGTCTAAGAGCTTACTTCATAAAATTGAGTCCCAAGAGGCGGTGTGTTTGAATGTAAGAAGGACGGACTTTGTAAGTAATGCAAACCTGAATGGTATTGATTCATCCTATTTCACAAGGGCGGTTGATTTTATAAGAGATTGCGTGGATAAGCCCTTTCTATTTATATTTTCAGATGATATCAAATGGTGCGAGGAAAATCTTGATTTTGAGATACCTTATGAAGTGGTGAAGCATGTACATAAGGGCTATAAGTTCGGGAACTATATGAGCTTAATGTCAAGCTGCAAGCACTTCATTATTCCCAACAGTTCTTTCGCTTGGTGGGCAGTGTGGTTAAATGAATATAAAGATAAAATCGTAGTTTGTCCCCGTAAGTGGTTCAATGATCCCACAGTTAGTTCTGAGGACTTAGTTCCACCTGAATGGAATAGAATTTAGAGAGATGCTGAAGAACCTAGCAAAGAAATTATTGCCTCCCATTGTACTTGATGTACGGCGTATGCTTCTGTCCAGGAAGAAGGAAGAGGATTTTTTCTATGACATAGAAGGTAGCAGGGTAAAGTTACCACCTGGACACACTCTTGCTAAGTACCAAAAGATGCATCGGCTCTTTGACCGCTTCTTGCCGGTCCTTGCCAAGTACGTAGATGGACAGAAAACAATCATAGATGTTGGAGCAAATGTTGGTGATACAGCGATCATGATGCACCATCATACTAAGGCAGATATCGTCTGCGTAGAACCCTCTGATAAGTTTCATTCATACTTGCTGGAGAACATCGGCGGCTTGGACATAGCCGCTCAGAAGAGGTTCATTTTCGAAAAGAGTCTAATAGGCACTAATAAGGTGGATGGAGTTCTTACGCATTACGATGGAACTGCAAAGGTGGTTGCTGTTGAGCATGGTGGGGCAAAGCACGATCAATATAAATCGCTTGACGAAGTAGCTGGCGAAAAGGTGGTTGGATTAATTAAGGTGGATACAGATGGCTACGACTATGACGTGCTACTATCAGGTTTACAAGTGCTAAAGAGAGATCAGCCTGTTCTGTTTTGGGAGAATCAGATCGAACATGATTTCCAGGTGAAAGGATATGAGCAATTGTATGAAGTGCTCCAGGAAATGGGATATACGGAGGTATGCATTTTCGATAACTTTGGGGGGCTCCTATTTTCGCACACGAACTTTGACAACTTAAGGTCTATTAATTCTTACCTACTAGACATGCAAGAGTATCAGTCGACACGGACCTTCTTTTTTACTGATGTCTTAGCCTATGCACCAAAAGATAAGGAGAGAGTTACTAGAGC
>CAZMYK010000553.1:0-3467 GCA_964570435.1 uncultured Saprospiraceae bacterium
GGTAAAATCTATACCAATGAGGAGGGTGAATATTGGTTTAAGACAATGGTGCCTCCCCCTTACCAAGGTAGACCTAAGCACATTCACTACCTTATCCATGAGACGGATACTCATCACGAACTAGTCACGCAATTGTACTTCCAAGGTGATAAAAAGATCAAGAAAAACAATTGGGTCAAGTACAGGTGGGATGAAAAAAGAATCCTGGAAATTTATGAAAATGATGAAGGACTTGCTGAATTGAGGTTGGATCTGTTTCTCAAGGAAAAGTAGAAAAGGTAAATCTAAAATCATCCTGCAGCAACTATCGCAATATTTGAAGAGAGAACCTATTAAGGCCTTCCTACTTATAATCGCTAGACCTTGCCTAGGAATTCATCTCGATAAGTAGCACCAAGAGGTAGGCTCTGACCAGCGACTACCACTTCACTTTGATTATATGAATCCATCTTGGAAAGTGAGACTGCAAAAGATCGATGAATTCTTATAAAGCCAGTGGCGGGAAACTTTTTCAGAGAGGTACTAAGATTCCCTCTAATGGTCAATTTCCCATCTACCGTATGAATACGCGTGTAGTCCTTTAGGCTTTCAAGATAAAGTACATCCTGCAAAAGAACTTTATGATTCGTCCGATTAACATTAAAAAATAAGTGGCCTGCATCAATAGCTTTTGGAGGACTGAAAGATTGCTTCATATAACGATACTTATCCACGGCCCTCAGGAATCGATCGAATCCAAAAGGTTTTAATAAGTAGTCTAAAACATTAAGTTCATAACTTTCTACCGCATATTCACGGTATGCCGTTGTGAAGATAACTGAAGGTGGCCTCTTTAATGCCTTTAAAAAGTCTACCCCTGTAAGAACGGGCATATTAATGTCCAGAAATACTAGGTCGATTTCTTCTTTATCAAGTACAGCGAAGGCCTTCAAAGCGTTATCGCACAAGGCCACCACTTCCAGTTCTTCCACCATGCCAGCAAATTTTTCTAAAATTTGTAAGGCTGGTATTTCATCATCTACTAATAGGCATTTGATCTTACTCATGGCATTGATATTATAGAAACGTATAGATGGTAAAAGCCCTCTCCCTCTTTGATTTCGATGACGTGCGAGTCAGGATAACTTATCTTGAGTTGCCCTCTAATATTTGATAGGCCAAGCCCTTCTCTATGGTCATCTCTTGGCCTATCATTAAAGACACTTTTTGTATTCCATACGCTGCACTTTACTATTCCTGCATTTTCCTCGATATTGATCTTTACAATCGCTTCCTCGATTCCTTTACGCACGCCATGTTTGAATGCATTTTCCACAATAGAAAGCAGGAGCAGTGGAGATATTGGGACTTCTAAGCAACCATCTACACTAAAAGTGACAGATAGACGATCGCCGTATCTTATTTTTTCTAGCTCTAGAAAGTCATTGATGATCGTTACTTCTTCTTGTAGACTTACAGCTTGCTTTTGGCTTTTGTACAGTACATAATCCAATATTCCTGATAACTGCAAGATCATTTGTGGAGCTCTACCTGAATTTGTGATTACTTGGGCGTACAGGTTATTAAGTGTATTAAAGAGGAAGTGAGGATTCAACTGTGCCTTTAGAAACTTGAGCTCTGTTGCTAGTTTTTCATTGGTAAGTTCTTGAATTCTTTTCTGCTTATTGACCGTATTAATATGCGACTCCCAAGCAAGTAGGATCATTGCAGGCGAATAATGTTGAATAGTTTTCTGCAAATAGATCAGGAAATCCAATTTGGGAGGATCCCAGCTACCAAACTCTGCAGCCCACATTACATCATTGAAAAAGATGAATAAGTAAAGCAAAATTGATGTTATGACCAAACTTACAATGAAAAGTAGGATCCTGCTGCGGTCAAAAAAGTAGGGAATGAAAAAGTGCTTCAGCGTGTAGTAAGCCACCATATAGTTAGCAAGATTGAACAAGTTGACCACCAGGTAGACACCCAAATGCTCTCCACCATTGGACTTTATATAGGTCCATACAAGGTAAATGACCAACCAGAAAAGGACATGCCTCGTAATTCCGTTCATTTGCCCAAGTTGCAACTCCATTTCCAATTTTTCAAATTTTGTATACTACAACTGGATAAGTGTATACCAATAACATTTTGAAGCTTGGTACCGTCCCAATCAGCTCTTCTTATACACTTAGCAAGTCCAAGTATAATAGTTCTTACGGGCGCTTATTCCTATTCTATATTGATTAGTAAAAAGAAGATTAATAATATGAAAGTTCAATTCAGTAAAATTTGTTTGATTCTTATTTCACTTTTCGCGATTACTAGCCCATCCTTTTCACAGGAAAGTCTAAATGATATTGACACAACCTTGGATTCGATCTTTGGACACTATAACCTAGGCCAAAAACCAGGTCTGTCGATTGCAATTCTTGAGCAAGAGAAACCCGTTTTTCTAAAATCCTATGGGCATGCTAATCTTGAATATGCGATTAGAAACAAGTCGAACACATTATTCAATGCGACGGACCTAGCAAAGCAGGTTACCATTTTTTCGATCCTCCTACTTGAAGATCGGGGACTCTTGCAGGTAGAAGATGAGGTAGGTAAGCACCTCCCAAATTTTCCTAACTTTTCCGAAAGCATTACCCTTAAACATCTAATGGATCAGACTAGTGGGCTTAGAGATGTGATGGACTTGATGACTTGGAAGGGCTATACCAACGGCGACGTGATTACTAAGCAAGATATTTTGGAAGTAGTTTCGAGGGAGAAAGATCTCAACTTTGCACCTGGGAGCCAGTTCGACTACAATAGAACCGGTTTTGTCCTACTTACAGAAGTGGTGGCCAAGCTGTCGGGTAAGACTTTTGCGCAATTTGTTGATGAAAACATTTTCACACCTCTTGCGATGGATAACAGTGTGTTTGTCAGTTCTCATACCGAGCTACTTGAAAATAGGTCCTATAGTTATCGGGCGAGTGGGGACGAATACCTCAAAGTGCCCAATAACTCCACATTTTTGGGAGGAAGTAATTTGTTTACAAGTGCAGAGGATTATGCAAGATGGCTAGGGAATATGTCCGAACCGATCATCGGAAAGCCAGCATTTTATGACTACCTCCATACCCATCTTCTTTTCACAGATGGCAGTCGCTCTAAGTATACAGCGGGAATCTTCAAGGAGAGCAGCGAGGGTTATGAAAGGATCCATCTTGAAGGCTTCGATCACGGTTACACTGGATATAGGATGCATATCCCTAAGTATGACTTTTCCCTAGTGTACTTTTCGAATGATATTGATTTCCCAATCGATGAAATTAATCCCATGTTATGGGGCTGGTTCAACAAGGACTATCAAGTAGCACCACTCGAGGCCTCACCCATTGAAGAAGTGAAGTCAATACCCAAAAGGCGAGAGGATTTGAAAAAGTACACAGGCTTATACTTGCTGAAAGACTACGATGTGCGTGAAATTGTCCTTG
>CAZMYK010000554.1:0-3467 GCA_964570435.1 uncultured Saprospiraceae bacterium
TACAGGCTCGTCTCGCGTGAAGTGAAGTTGCTGATTCACCATCCGCATCGAATCTACCAGAAAATACTGGTCTGCAAAAATTCCCATCATAAAGTAGGTGCCTTGGGGTGCACCTTCAATCTTAAGTTTAAGATCGAGATTCTCTTTTGTACGATTGGGATCTGGCGTTTGCGAAATTCTATTGGTGCTCGGAATATTAGTGCTGTATGCTGCCTTATTGCTTTGTACAGCAGTCTTAGATTCATTGCCTCCACAACTGATAAAGCAAACCATCCCAAGCAAAAGGGCAAAAGAAGAGATTCTCATTTTTTTACAATAATTTGCTGTAAAAGTAGAAAAAAGGAATTGAAATATGAAGAGTATATCTAATATGTTACTTTCTCTTCCAGAACATCACCGCAAGTCCAAATAATATAAAAGGGATACTAAGCAATTGTCCCATATTATATGACATACCTTCTTCAAAGGCCACTTGATTGATTTTGAAAAATTCGATACTGAATCTGGCAACGAAAAGAAGCGTGAAGAACAAACCAAAAATGAAGCCCTTGCCAGGATTGAATTTCTTCGACCTGTACAAGAAGAAAAGCAAGAGGAAGATCATAAAGTAGGCAATCGACTCATAAAGTTGAGCCGGATGCCTCACGACATCGTCTACTCTATTAAAAATCACACCGAAGTCGCTACCACTTGCCTTCCCTAAAATTTCTGAGTTCATGAAATTACCTAGTCTAATGAAGGCGCCTGTTAAGGAGCCTGCAACTGCTACTTTGTCTAGAACACCCATAAAAGGCTCCTTGGTTTTTCTGCAATAGAGCCAAATTGCTATAAAGACACCCAATATTCCTCCATGACTTGCTAAGCCTTGGAAACCAGTGTATTGGAATTTGCCTCCTGCAGTCGAAAAGGGAAGGATCATCTCTAGTGGATGCTTAAGATAGTATTCAGGTTCATAGAAAAGACAGTGCCCCAGCCTAGCTCCTAGTACGGTTGCTACGAAAATGTAGAAGGCCAAGGTATCAAGGTTGTCGAGAGGAAGACCTTCCTTCTTGTACATGCCCTTAACAATAAGGTAGCCGATAAATAGCCCGCCTGCAAATAGGAGGCTATAGTATCGGATGGGAAGTGCTCCGAAGAGATTGAAAATGACTGGATCTGGCCCCCAACTTATGGCAAGTTGCAACATGTTTAAGATTTCGTGCAAAGTTAGAATAAATAATGGGACGAGCAATTACACAGAGTGGAAGGTAATTTCGTTTTTATCTAAATTACTAAGTAAAAATTGTGCTGTTTTAAGTTTGAGAAGGCAATTAAGTATGTTGGAGGTGTCAGGTACCAAAGATTATATAGTTTTACTCATTTGTTTTATGAATGAACCCATTTACGATAGGACTTACATTGACAGTGTTCTACTTTTAAGTAAGTACTCAAGGAAAAAAATTCTAAATTATTAAACACTAAATCCAATGGTTGGAAAACACATACCGCTCTTACTTAGAACGGTATACTCACTACTTATTATCACTTCACTGAGTTTGACACTTCAAGCACAGGAAGTCACAGGCAAGGTGACCGGAGAGGACGGATCATCACTTATTGGAGTTAATATCATCAAGAAGGGAAGTTCCGTCGGAACTACTTCTGATATTGACGGAAATTACTCGATTCAAGCGTCTTCAGAAGATGTTCTCGTATTTACCTACATCGGATACAATGCAAGTGAAGTTCCTGTTGGAGGTCAAAGTGTGATTAATCTCACCATGACAGAGAATGCTTCGCAGTTAGATGAAGTAATCGTGATTGGCTATGGGTCACAAAAGAAGAGTGATGTGACAGGAGCCATTAGCACGGTGTCAGGCGATGACATCGTCAAATTCACTACAGAAAATGCCACCCAAGCGCTCCAAGGAAAAATGGCCGGAGTACGGGTGGAATCCAATGGTGGGGCCCCAGGTGCAGGAGCAATTGTTACTATTAGGGGAGCAAGTACGCTTTCTGATCGTGGACCACTCTATGTGATTGATGGTATGTTAACAGGATCAATGAGCAACATTAGCCCATCTGATATAGAATCTGTCACAGTGTTAAAGGATGCCTCGGCCTCAGCGATATATGGATCCAGAGCTGCCAATGGTGTAGTGATCGTGACGACCAAGCAAGGAGTTGCTGGCAAAGTTGCCGTAGATGTCAATTTTAGCTATGGAAGCCAGACGGTCACGCGACAGCTAGATTGGGCGACAGCGAGAGAATACGCAGATATTGTCAATCGAGCAAGGGATAACGATGGAAATCCTAGGTTCCCTGCTAATGATGCAAATTTCAATGCCAATGATGATAGTAATATTCAGAAGGAATCATTAAGGACAGCTCCACTTTATAACGCAGGTTTCAGAATCTCGGGTGGAGGAGAGAATGCCTCTTTTGCTTTTTCTGCTAACCACCTAGATAGAACAGGTATTGTTAAAGAAAGTGATTTTTCAAGGTCTAATATGCGCTTAAACAGCACCTTCTTAAAAGGGAGGTTCAAATTTGAGACCACTCTTGGAGTATCAAGATCAATAAACAATCCCAATTTCTATTTTAATAGGGAGCGGGATCTGATTCCAACGGTTCCTATCTACGATGCGGATGGAGAATTCACTGGACAGAACATTCCAGATGGAAGTGGAATCGGAGCATGGTATGGCGTTGGAAACATTGTAAATTCACTCGGTAGGGCTACCGTTGAAGATCGTACCAATACTGGTAATAACTTCATAGGTTCGGCTGCCGCTACCTTCGAAATACTTGAAGGTTTGTTCTACAAGGCTAATTTCGGCGCTGAATACAACGTGGCGAATAACTACAGATTCACTCCTACTTTCTTCTTCAACGGAGGTCCCGATGGAAATAGAGTTTTTGCAGAGTTGAACGAAACCAATACAACCTTTCTTTCCCCCTTGATGGAGCACACCTTAAATTTCAAAAGGAGTCTTGGCGTGCATGGAATTGATGTCCTAGGAGGTTATTCTGCTCAGAGATCAGACACTCGCCAATTGGGGGTTGTAGCACGTAGATTCCCAAGCAATGATATTAGAGTTGCAAGTGCAGCTGAGGATGTTGCACAGGCACCGTCTTTCCAGTCTACGGCAGCTATAGTATCGACTTTCGGTAGATTGAACTACACTTTCGACGACAGATATGTCGTTACAGCAACCTTGAGACAGGATCAGTCTTCCTTATTTCGAGAAGACCTTAGAACAGGGGTGTTTCCATCCTTTGCAATTGGTTGGAACGTGAGCAATGAGTCTTTCATGGATGGTGTTGGAGCCATTTCTAACCTTAAAATACGAGCAAACTACGGGGAAATTGGATCAAATAATGCAAATCCATATCAAATCTCGCCAGTCTTAAATTTAGCTAGTCAATATCCGCTTGGACTGAATGGTGAAAGACAAACTGGTTACGCAATTACCACAGGTGTTAAT
>CAZMYK010000555.1:0-3465 GCA_964570435.1 uncultured Saprospiraceae bacterium
CTGCCAGAATCCCGGCTGTGGATTTTACTAATAAAGAGGCTGTATGGATCAACCTGACAAGTAAGGGCGGACAACTTGACATTTATCTAGATAGTCTCAACGGCAGACAGATCGCCAGTACAGTGCTTGCTAACTCTTCCGATATCTATAATTTGATCGAAGTAGAACTAGGTCCAGCTACGGGCTTGCATGATGTTTACCTTCAGTATAAGAACCCAATGCTAAAGGATGATATCGAAAGAGGCCTGTCAATTAAGTGGTTTCACTTCGGTAAGGCATTTCCTGGCAGAACATCGGACCAGAAACAGGAAATGTGGCAGCAATTCAACGCCTTGGTCAACACCGATCATCAGAGCACCCTAATATTGTATCCTAATCCCCCAGAGCGTCGAAGAAAATCCAATATCTTTGACCGTGGAAATTGGCAGACCTTAGGTGATCAAGTTATGCCAGGGACTCCAAGTGTTCTGCCTCCGATGGAGGGCGAAGATGTCAAAACGAGGATAGACTTTGCCAAGTGGATAGCAAACAGTGAAAATCCATTGACCTCTAGAACCTATGTTAATCGAACTTGGGAACAGATCTTCGGAAAAGGGATAGTCACGACATTAGAGGATCTTGGTTCGCAGGGTGATCTACCTAGCCACCCAGAATTACTCGACCGCATGGCATATGATTTTGTCAATGATCTAAATTGGTCCACAAAACGCCTAGTCAAGACGATCATGATGTCCGAAACGTATCAACAATCCTCAAAGGTGGGTGATGAGAAACTAAAAAAAGACCGCTACAACAGCTTGCTTTCGAGGGGGCCGCGAACAAGACTGAGTGCCGAACAAATTAGGGACCAGGCATTGTATCTCAGTGAGCAGTTGAGCATGAAAATGTATGGTCCGCCAGTCATGCCTTCGCAACCAGAGGGAATATGGAAGATCCCCTACAACAAGGAAGTATGGAAGACAAGCAAGGGTGAGGATAAGTATCGTCGAGCCATTTACACTTTGATTAAAAGGAGCTCAATGTATCCAGCATTAGAGACTTTTGACATGGCCAATAGACAACTATGCATTTCTCGTCGTATCTCCTCCAATACACCTCTCCAAGCTCTGGTCACATTGAACGACGAGGCTTTTGTAGATTGTGCCCAAGTAATCGCAGAACAAATAGCTGAAGAAGAAAGTATTTCAGTAGGCATCAAAAAACTCTACTTCAAGGCAATGAATACGGACATTGCACCTGGGAAGCTTCTAATTCTAGAAAGCCTATACAAGGATACATTAGCAGAACTTGGTGAGCAAGAAGATGCCGAATCAGTAGCTTCTTTTATTGTTGCAAATACCATACTTAATCTTGATGAGCTTCTTAATAAATAAGTAATGCAAAAAATCTTCAGAGAATATCAATTGAGAAAAAGTGAACTTAATACAAGGCGCTTGTTCCTAAGATCTGCAGGGATTAGTCTTGGTGCTCTTGCACTCAATTCTGTTCTGCCTGGCTGCAAGGGCGCGAGTAGTTCAACTAAAATGTCTGGCCAAGTGCCTATCGACCTGAATCCTCTTGCTCCAGCAGCTCCACACTTTGCTGCGAAGGCCAAATCGGTCATCTACATTCATCTAGCAGGAGCACCTTCGCAATTTGAATTATTCGAAAACAAACCTGTCCTAAATAGTTTGGATGGTCAAGCCTGCCCACCTTCACTGCTAGAAGGTAAGAAATTTGCATTCATTAGAGGAGTGCCCAAGATGCTAGGCAGCCAAGCTAAATTTGAACAAGTGGGTGAAACAAGGTCTTGGGTATCTGAGCACCTCCCGCATTTTAGGCAAGTGGTTGATGAGGTATCCTTCATTCGTGGTGTACACACAGATCAATTCAATCATGCTCCTGCACAAATCATGATGCATTCGGGAAGTGCAATAGTTGGACGACCTAGCTTAGGAAGTTGGGCGACTTACGGGCTAGGCTCAGTCAATCAGAATCTACCTGGATTTATGGTGCTAACCTCTGGAGGGGCTAATCCAGATGCTGGAAAGCAAGTGTGGGGCAACGGATTTCTTCCTTCTGTGTATCAAGGTGTTCACTGCAGGTCAGCAGGAGATCCTGTCTTGTTTCTTAATAATCCTGAACAAATAAACAGAGATATTAGAAAAAAATCGATTGAGGCGATTAATGATGTTAATGCTTTGACTTACCAAGAATTCCAGGACCCCGAAACATTGACTCGTATTGCCCAATATGAAATGGCATTCAGAATGCAAATATCCGTACCTGAGGTTATGGATATTTCTGCTGAACCAGACTATATTCATGACCTTTACGGAACTGAACCAGGTAAAGAATCCTTTGCCAATAATGCCTTACTTGCTCGAAAATTGGTGGAAAATGGAGTGCGATTTGTCCAACTTTTCGACCGTGGTTGGGACTCCCATGGAGTTTCTAAAGATACAGCCTTAGACCTAGGTTTTATCAACAAATGCAGGGAAACTGACCGACCTGTTGCAGCCTTAATTTTAGATTTGAAACAAAGGGGCTTGTTGGATGAAACATTGGTGATCTGGGGTGGAGAGTTCGGTAGAACACCTATGAGAGAAAACAGAAATGGATCAGATATGAAGTACCTTGGAAGAGACCACCAACCATCAGCATTCACCATCTGGATGGCGGGAGGAGGTATCAAAAAGGGCGGCAACTTTGGGATCACCGACGAGATAGGCTATGAGGTAGTAGATGAAAAATCATCAATACATGATATACATGCCACGATCCTAAATCAATTAGGCTTTGATCATGAAAAATTTACCTTCGATTTTCAGGGGAGACCTTTTAGATTGACAGATGTCGAAGGGCATGTCATAAAGAACATCATAGCATAATGTTTCTTAAGTTGAAATACTGCGTATGCTTGCAGTTCGAATGTTGCACTCGAGAAATATTTGACTTGATTAAAACTTTCAAAAACACAAATGCAAGATTTTCTTGGACGTAGTCACATCCTTATACTTCACCTCCCGATCGGAATCCTCCTACTTTCATTGGTATTAGAGTGGATATATCTTTTGAAACAGCCTAAAATTTCGTTGTCGACCTTTAAATTCATTTATCTGATTGGTGCGCTGTCATCAATTTTAGCATGCATCACAGGCTACATCATGTCAGGAGAGATGCGCTTCGAGGCAGGAGAAACCGACAAGCATTTTTGGGCTGGCTTGACCACAGCTTTGCTTGCCACGATTACTTACTTAATCAACTTCACAAACTATGTTTCGTATAGAAAGTTTCTTGCTCTTTTTCTAAGTATTTCGGTAGCAACAACTGGCCACTTTGGAGGCACTATTACGCACGGCAGTGACTACCTCACTGTCGCTTCTTCACAGGAGGCCACCTCAAATGACCTATATTTTGACGTCGCTAATATTCCGCAAGCCTACCTATATGAAGATATCATTGCACCCTTACTACTCAGTAAGT
>CAZMYK010000556.1:0-3463 GCA_964570435.1 uncultured Saprospiraceae bacterium
TTAAACTCTCGGTTTTTCAGGAATTTCTTACGGCATGTGGCTTTTGATATCATTAAGAGTCGACAGAATCATTCGGATGTAAAAGATCGATTTGTTGTAAGTAGTGACTTTAGAGAAAACTGCGTTCGAATAGAAGAAATACGTATAAGCGCTGACTTAAAAGTGGCCCTTCATTGCTTATAGTTGGTGAGACAAACTGCTGAGTTTGCATCAGTCCTTCTTAGGGAGTCAAGTCTCCTTGTCTTTCGCCACTATCTACGTCAATTTTGGCATTTGTGACTGCTGGATTCTCTATGATAGGTAATATCATGTTGCCAATATCTTCGGCCTTGCCAAAATGTTCCAAAAGTTGTCTATCAGGTTTTAAACCAATCCCTCCTGGTGAAACTACGTTGACCCTAATTGGCGCTAATTCTATTGCTGCGTTCTTAGCCAATGCCTCTATACTTCCATGAAGAGTGCCCCAAAAACCATAGCCCTTCAAGGGACTTTTGCTGCTACTACCTGAAATCATGGTAATAGACCCCTGTGGGTCTAGGTATTTTTTGCTGAAATGTATAACCCTATAATTCATCCAAAAGCGTTCAAAAGCTTTTTTTGCAATTTCGGTGCTTGTTGAAAAAATACTTGATGCAGAACTTGGAGCCGACACAGTAACAACAATATGCTTGATATCCGTAATTTCCTTAAACATCATTTCTGTAGCATCTTCATTTGTCAAGTCGATTTTATAAATTTCTACCCTTTCTTCGACTACAGATTGTGCACCTCTTAGTCGTTCGATATTACGTCCTGCGATAATCACTTGAAAGCCTTTCTTAGCAGCAATTTTGGCTGTTGCTAGTCCCATATTACTCGAACCACCAAGTATTAATATTTTTTCCATTTTAGATCAAGGTTAGTCCCCCATCAACGGTGATAGTAGAACCCGTCATGTAGGGATTTGTTAGTGCATTGAAGTAGGTGTATGCCAACTCTTCGGCAGTTCCTAAATGTTGCACGGGGAGTGCATTTCTCGCCCATTCGGAAAAGTTTTCTTTTTCCTCAGCAGTCCAGACTCCAGTTTTTACTACTCCGGGGGCGATTACATTTACCCTTGTTGGAGCTATTTCTCTTGCAAGAGACTTTGCAAAAACATTAACTGCAGCACTTGCGGCATTCATTACGGATGCACCATTTTTAGATGGTCTGTACATGGCCATGCTCGACGTGACGACTATGCAGCCACTTTTTTCTATATAGTTAGCTGCAGCCCTGCAGCAATTGAATGTTCCCCAAAATTTCTCCATTCCCCTCTTAGCGATATCCGATGCCATATTTTTTATCGGGGACATTAATTTGGTTTCATCGCTAACTACCGAAAAAGACATAAAATCAAATGTCCCTATTTTCTTAAATGCAGAATTCACCGATTATTCGTCCAACAAGTCCATTGTTATAACATGTGAATCCCCAGCGATTTCTTCTTTTACCTGTTCCAATTTTGAAGCAGTTCTGCTAACTAAGTAGACTATTGATCCTCCTTTTACGAATAGACTTGCTAGGGCTTTGCCTATTCCGGATGATGCGCCAATGATGACTACTTTTTTGTTTTTTCTACTTACCATTTGAAAATTAGTTTTTCATTGTTGACTTGAACACTTCTGTCTTATCCAACATTGGAATGGATATGGTATGATCTAGGTGCTTCGACGTTAAAATATAAAACATCATTGTCCTTTTAAGCACTGCCAGTAATAAGATGTTGTAAATTCTTGTCCACGCTACTTGTGGACCCAAGCTCGGTGTCTTTACTTATGAAGATACAAATTAATCAAGAGTTGAATGTGATTATAGGTGAGCTTGCCAGCTTGGAAAAATTTGTGAGTATTACCAAATCGCACCTCTTATGACGAGGAGTGCTAACTGTGAGCTTAGAGCTGAATGAAGCCACAAGAGCAATACTACATAGCCACCAGAACTATGGTAAACCCTGCAAAGCATAATTGGACCTCTTTGCTAGAATTCCTCACCTGCGAGATTGAAACGCTTCGCTTCTACAAACTCTCCTTGATCATTGTATTGATAAATAATGTAGGCATAGCCACTGGAAGCCTCGGCAGGTTCACTCTCGCTGTTGTAAAAAGTTAGTTTTTTTCTTGTCATATTGCTATTGTACTCTATTATTCCATGCCCTATGGGATATCCCTTTTCATCTATGGTATAAAACCGCTTTGGAAAACCATACTTATTAAACTCCCGAAACTCTAGTGTCGAATACATGACTGTGGGATGCATCACTGGTTTCTGGTTTTCATCCCTAAATTGTCTTGAAAGGAGGGTTCCATTTTCATCATGACTGTAGGCCAATTCCGCAACACCCAAAGAACCATTTTTTAACTTACCATTCGAGTCAAGATTTTGCACAAAAGCAGTCTGGCCTTGTTCATCAAATATGTAATACGTCTTTTCCATCCCATTGGTGTTGGTAACAGGATCATGCTTTAGGTCATATCTTATCCAAGAGGCCAATTCATTCTGATTATTTCTAGTCACTTCTATGCTTGCTGCACCACTAGCTTCGATCATTTGGCCGTTAAGATCAAAGTACTCTTTTTTCATCCAGTGGCCAGTCTGATTCAAATGATACTTGATTACTCCGGTGCCTGAGGAGTTCAAAACGGATTGTCCTTCAGTATTTTTGAACCTTACTTCTGTGATTTTATCCTTGTAAACTCTATTCAACTCAAAGGCACCAAAACCACTATCATTAGATGGCCTTCCTGATAGAAAATACTTTACGCTAATTACCCTGTTTTGGTCATCAAATTTGACGAAATAGCAATTGAGAACTTTTGCTTCTTCTGCAGAAATAGGGATACTCGGTCTAATTTCCTTTTGGGTACGATCTATATTCCAATTGATGTAAAAACCATCTCTGGTTTTCAACTTACTAGTTGCTGATTTATCTATGATATACCACTGATCTTTAATTTTCATTAAATGGAAATAGTCTGTATACAATCTTTCAGGAGTTTCTATTTCGCATTTTGCAGAAGCGATATTACCGGTCACATCTATTTCTATGATTTTTCCACCTGAATTCTTCCTTCTTGGCCTCAGTTTAAAGAATCCTAGATAGGTTGCTCGATCAAAAACTAAGACCGTATCATCTTTTACGTTCTTGAGTTGACAAGTGGCATGCATTGCTTCACCTAGCTTGGAGGTGTCTCCAGTCATCCAGCCTTCGAAATAAGTTTCTATGGTATTGGTAATGAGTGCTTTTTCGTCAGTTTGAACTATTTCATGCTGTCCAGTTAAAATGGTTGTCGTTAGTATTAGGAGAGGTAGAAGGATTGAAGTTGATCTCATGCTTACATTTTTAGCTGTTATTCACTCGGAAGTTTCTCGCCAGCTAGCAAAAGGCAGCTAGGTGTCATGTGAATACGAGCCCTTGTTCGAAATTTTTGTCAACGTCAAACAT
>CAZMYK010000557.1:0-3461 GCA_964570435.1 uncultured Saprospiraceae bacterium
GCAAAGAACAAATGCTGCCATGTCGAGAATATTCTATACTTCCCTAGGTCACAAAAAGCAAAACTTCGAACTAGGCACTGGAGGTAGAAATGCACCCTTTCCTCAGTTCAAGATCTTAATTGAAGATGCTGTAGCTTGGGCCTTGCAAGCAGGATCCGTGGTACCTGTTGAATTTGGAGATTTCTCAGCAGAATATTTAGATCTTAGTAAGGAAGTGGAAGTTAAATGGTCGACCTTGTCAGAATCTGGATCTGACTACTTTGAGGTTCAGTCTTCCACAGATCGCGTCTATTGGGAGACCGTAGGACAGGTCGCTGCCCAAGGCAGTAGCAATAAAGATCACAATTATTTCTTCTTAGACAGGACTCCTCGAGAAGAGGATACCTACTACAGGTTGAAGCAAGTGGACCTCAACGGTGACTTTGACTATTCAAAGACTGTTAAGGTTGCAATTAAGAAGAGACAAGAGTATACGATCAAGCCCAGTCCATTCTTTGAAAGGACAACACTATATGGCAATTACGATCTCAAGGATGTGCAAATTTCGATATACACATCGGCAGGACTCCTTTGTGATCAGCTCTCCTCTTGCAAGGGAAGGTCTTGTGAAATCGACCTCAGTGATCGATTAGCAGGCTTGTATTTTATCCACATCAACGGTCCAAATGTCCGGCAGGTAATAAAGATGGTAAAGTTGTAGAAATTTCCAACTTAGAAACACTAACTTTCGGGACTCATGAGGCTAATTTTGATTTGCTTTCTAGTCCCCATTTTCCAAAGTTTTGGCCAAGAAATAGCGGCTGAGGACCTGATTTTGTTTTTAGATTTTAACAACGAAAATCACACTGACAAGTCCATTTTTGGCCACCAGGTGATCAACCATGGGACGGGCTTCAACACCACCTTTGATGATAGCGGTCTTGCCCTCCCAGGTGACGGTGCCTATGTAGAAGTGCCTTTTTCATCCACCCTTTCAATATCCGAAGAGGTCACGACAAGTTTCTGGTACCTGCACCAGGACCAAGAAAACAATGGTTTCTACTCTCTTGTAGAGCAAAGCGCAAATGAGTTCGAAGGCCATTCTCGCTATGGGACATGGATATTTGACAAAAATAAACTACTGACCTGCATAGAACCAGATGCTTGTCCAAACGGAAATGTGCTCTGCCAGAGGTGTGTTTCAGGCACCATTTCAATGGAAGAAGGACTATGGTATCACATTGCAAGCACCTATAATGGAAGTGAACTAAGCATCTATGTCAATGGAGAAATTTCGGGTAGTAGCCAGTTTTCAGACCCAACTGGGATATCCATTGATCCCGTGTCATTGACCATCGGAACAGATGTATTTGATCCTGTACCCTTGTACTTAAAAGGAGTAATGGATCAGATTAAGATCTTTAGGCTTGCTCTATCAGCAGAACAAGTTCAAGCCTCATACCAAGAATTCAATGCCGCCTCTTTGCCAAATTACGGACCAGAAGCTAGTCGCATATATCCTAATCCAGTTGACGACTTTCTTCATCTTCGAGAAATAGATAGACTAGGCAAGGTCAGGATCTTTAGTGCTGGTGGACAGCTCATGATTTCAAGTCAGGGAAGTCTTAGAATAGATCTTACAAGCTTGGTACCTGGACTTTACTACATTGACCTCAATAATACAAGAGAAAAATTCATAGTCCGATAAAAGATGTGTCATCAAGCCATAAGCTTTTTTAATAGAACGATCTGTCCAAGGTGGTAGTGGGCATGCTCAATCAGACCTGTTATATTTCTAAAATAGCATCCATAGGACTCGCCCTTGAAGTCTTCTTCTAGCTTTTCCGGACTCAAGCCTTCTATCAGTTGGGAAAACGCTTCTGCTTCAGCAAAGATCTCTGTTAGAAATTGCTCCCACTCTTCATCATTAGTAATTATCGGCAAGTCAAAACTGTACTTATCCTGGGTGTCTATTATGCCCCCCTTAAGATACCTCGCAACCCCTCTTACATAGTAGTGAATATGATATACTAGAACCGCAATGGAATGATGGCTTCCAATCTTGCTAGATGCCATCTCCCAAGTCATACCTTGTAGACTTCCTTTCAGATCGACAGCGGTCCAGTTTCTTCCAAAGTACACTTCACGTAGTCCTCTTGCGATCTTTTCTGGATAGTTCATAAAATTAAACTTTATAGGCGCGAAAATCAGGAAAAAACTGGTCGAATCCTACTTTTCAAAGGCCCTTTTCCAGCTAGAAAAGGCAATTCTCTCGTTGCCATCTTCATCAATCAAACCGGTGTCCCTCCAGATTTTGCCGATATCCTTTACTTCATCGGGAAAGGTTTCCCAAAGCTCATCATAGTCTCTGTGGGACCACCAAATGACAAAAGCATAGTCCTCAGATTGAGCATTCAGTAAGAGCGTTTCTAGGTATTCCTTTTGCGAACAAGGGTCTGCCTTTATGGTTAGATTGTAGGCATTAATCTCGAGTGTCTCAGCGAGTTGATTGGTCTCCACGATGCCGATTGGTGTGGATACTTGGCTATGAAGGAAGTCGAAAGCTCTTTGGTAGCCGCTTTCACTTTCTAGTCCAGTCAGAAATGGGTAAAAACTTATCGAAGCGAAATCGAGACCTTCTACAAACGTTTTCATTTCTAGATTGTAGGATTCCTGGTCCCCGTTCTCAGGTTCAAACCAATTATGCAGGGTGATAGACTCCGACAATTCCAGTTCTGGATGAGCAATCCTCAACCTAGATCTGATTTCACGGGAAAAATTCTTGTATGCGTCCCACTTTTCGCGATCGTGTGTAAATAGCTCATTGACCTCCATGGCAAAGGTCAGATAGTCAGGGTTAAATTTTGAGATGAGCCAATTCAAGTGCTTTTCATATGCATCAATGATGGTCGGATCATCGAATCCACTGGATTCTGGCCTGCTCCCATCTAAATCTGGTAGAAGGTCTGATCGATCAGTATCAAGAAAACTTACAGATAATGATAAGGGCAGATCTTGTGGCTTCCGTACTGCCTTGTATTCCATTTTCAATAGAAAATCACTTGGAAGAGGAGTCCCATTGATCAAGCTGGCCCAAGGGACGTATTCATCGATTTGCTCCGCATAAACGTCACCATTGCCTAAGATGAAGTCGTAAGTATCTTCTACTGCTTCGTCTTGAGGGGCATAATTCCAAGTCGTAAAACCCATAGCAAAGTTTCTCTCCTCTACCCCTTCGAAGAAATTTCCTTGTTCACAATTTAAGGATGCCTTCACACAGGATCCTAGCAAGATGATGGAAGAGTAGAAGATGATATTTTTCATAGTTAAATACGTTTTCTAGCAAAATGACGAAATCTCATTGTGAATTGTTTTCTTAGGGCCACATTTTTTTAGGTCGAAGTCTTACATTTATCTAAGACCCCATAAAGCAAATGATACAAGGCTCTACAGACGAACAGAAATCACTGAAAAATTGTAGC
>CAZMYK010000558.1:0-3461 GCA_964570435.1 uncultured Saprospiraceae bacterium
AATAATTGTCTGAAAAGTCACATATTTAGTGCTGTAAATTAACGAGATTATGTTTTTGAAGACTCTGCGAATTTTCTCTTCTCTAGCTATAGTTGTGCTTTGGACTCAAGCACTTTTGGCTCAACCGATATTTCAACACATTACTTCTGAGGATGGTCTTTCAGAAAATGTCGTCAACACGATATTTCAAGATGACGTAGGGTTTATGTGGTTTGGGACCAACGACGGACTTAATAAGTATGATGGATATGAATTTAGTGTCTATACTCCAGAACCTAATGGTAATCAAAAGATTAGCTCCAACCTCATATATGCGATTACAAGTGATAATTTAGGAAATCTTTGGGTTGGGACCACAGGGGCTGGATTGAATAAGTTCGACCCACGGACTGAGAAATTTAGTTCGTTTAAACATGACCCAAGAGATCCTAAAAGCATACCGAATGATCAAATAGTGAGCCTGTATACAGATAGTAGGGGATGGATCTGGATGGCAACCAGGACAGGAATTACAGTTTTTGATCCCGAACTAGATAGCCCAGTATTTGAAAACTTTGGATCTCCACTTGTTTCAGGTAATCTCGCAGTTAGCCTATTTAGAGAAGACAAAAAAGGAAATGTTTACATCGCAACAAACTCCGGAATCCTGAAGGTAGTTGATGTTGATCTAATACAGGATATTCACTTCGAGCCCTTAAGTTTCCCCATTAGTACGGGAGTTATAAGGGGTATGGCCTTTGATCACTATGACAATCTGATTTTCACCTCAACTGCAGGCATTATCTACGTTAACGATATGAATAACTATTCTCAAATCGTCAATCTTGGTTCTTTTAATCAAGTCAACGATGTTGTGGTAGATAAGAATAATGAGATTTGGGTGGGCTCCTATGAAGGAATTATCCATTTCGAGCGAAGTAGTAGGACACAAAGTCCATACCTCGATCAAGTTTATGAACACTCTATTGAGAATAAGAATAGCTTAAATAAGAATCTGGTAATTTCCTTGTTTCAAGATTCTAATGGCGTAATTTGGGCTGGGATCAATGGTGGCGGTGTTAACAAGTTTGACCCAGATCGAAAGCCCTTTCGTCATGTTAGCAAGCTTAAGAAGTCTGACGGTGGAAATGAGAAAATTCGCGCAGTTTTGGAGGATAGCTATGGTGGCCTGTGGATAGGGACTGAAGGAGATGGCCTATTTTATCGTGCTTCAAAAGAAAAAGAATTCAGGAGAATTAATTCTGCGAGTAGTACGTTTTCTCTGGCTGAAGTGACGAAGGATCAAAGAAGGTGGATTTATGTGGGAGCAGAAGGGACACCCACCTTGCAAAAAATAGAAATCACGGGAAATGTTGTAACAGAACCTGAAGAATTGTGGGACAGTAATGCATCTGTTTTCGCAATTCTGCAAGATGATAGAGGTCAACTTTGGATAGGGACTTACAACAATGGACTTTCTAGATTTTCAATTAATAAGGACTATGAAATCTTTGATGAGAAGACTTTTAGGCATGACATTAATGACGAAAATAGTTTGTCGAATGACATAATACGGAAGTTAGTTCAAGACAACAAGGGGAACATTTGGATAGGTACGGGTGAGGGTCTAAGTATGATTCCTTCTGACCAAGTACTTGCAGATCAAATTCAATTTAGAACCTTTAAGAATGAGCCTGATAATGAGAATAGCATTAGTTATAACTATATCCTAGATATTATAGAAAGTAAAACAGCCGAAATATGGGTCGGTACCTTTGGTGGTGGTTTAAATAAAGTTGTACGCAGGCAAGATGATACCTATGTCTTTGAATCCTTTGATCAAGAAAATGGACTACCAAATGGGACTGTGAAAAGTATTTTGGAAGACCAGAAAGGGCATGTATGGGTTTCTACTAACAAGGGCCTCTCTGTCCTTAATCCAAGATCGGAAAGTTTCAAGAACTACAGTACCAAAGACGGCTTACAATCTAATGAATTTTTGGAGGTCGCAGCAGCTAGACTCAAGAATGGAGACTTCTTATTTGGCGGTGTCAACGGCTATAATGTTTTCGATCCGCAAGAGATTCACACCAGCACACTTGCACCTGAAATTGTATTTACTGAACTTAAAGTTTTAAATAAAAAGGTCCTTCCCGGTGAAGAAACCAATGGTCGTGTTATAACTGAGTCCGCTATTGGCTATGGTGAGGAATTAGAGCTCAAATATGATGAAAACTACTTTTCTTTGTCTTTTGCTGCACTAGATTATACGTCTTCTGACCAAATTATGTATTCATACATTCTTGAAGGTTTCGACGAAAAGTGGACTGAGACAAGCTCTAAGAATAGGCATGCTACCTACACAAACTTACCTGCTGGATCGTATGTATTGAAAGTTCGAAGCACCAATTCTGACGGGGTTTGGAACAATGACTCATTGGACCTTAAGATTTCGATCAAGCCACCCTTTTGGCTTACGTGGTATGCCTATGTTTTTTATGCCCTAGCTGCTTTTGTCCTCTTATGGTTCTTGAGGCAGTATGAATTGATTGGGATCAAGGAGAAGCATAGACTGATGGTTGATGACTTAGAACGTCAGAAAAGGGACGAAATCCAAGATCTAAAGTTAAATTTTTTCACCAACATCTCGCATGAACTACGAACTCCCCTAACTCTAATTATAGCACCCTTAGAAAACCTAATGAAAAGTGGAAAGAGCATGTCTTTCGAAAGTGTGAGTCAGCAGTATCACTTAATCTTCAAAAATGCAAAATACTTATTGAGACTAGTTGATCAGCTCTTGGATTTTCGAAAGTTAGATCAAGGGAAACTTGACCTGGAAGTACGTCTTGGAGATATTGTGAGATTCGTAAAGGAAGCGACCGAACCCTTCCAGTTCCTGGCAAGTAAGCAAGAAATTGACTTTAAGATTACGAGTGAGGCTGCAAAAGCTTACTTTCTATTCGATCCCGAGGTTGTGGAAAAGGTTTTATATAATTTGCTTTCTAATGCATTTAAATTCACCCCCAATGGCGGTTTTATTAATGTACATATCAGTGAAGTAGAGATGGCTATTGCATCCTCCAAAAATGAAGGCTTAAGCCACTATATGAAGATTGAAATAAGGGATTCTGGAATAGGGATCAGTTCAAAATTAGTAAAGAGAATATTCGAGCGTTTCTACAAAGTGGAGGGTGACAAGTTCACAAAGGATGGAGCGGGGATAGGCCTTTCCTTCACAAAGAGCCTTGTCAATAGGCACTATGGCGAAATAGAAGTAGAATCTAAGAAGGGAGAAGGATCAGTCTTCATAGTTAAACTGCCAATGAAGAAGTCTACTTACAGAAAAAATGAAATTGTGAGTGGCAAGATTAGAGCAGCTCAGTTCACAACTGATCCCCTAGAATATTTTTCTCCAGAAAGACCTGCTGTTTTGCCTGTTATCAATGAGGGAACAACGTCCGAAGTAGCTGAACAAAGGG
>CAZMYK010000559.1:0-3450 GCA_964570435.1 uncultured Saprospiraceae bacterium
TATAACAAACAAAAGAATGTACTACGACCATTACTTACTTAGCAAGTAGTTTGTAGACAAACTCTAATTGTGCATCTCTTTTCTCCCTAATGTGACTAGGACTAGCATAAACCTCATAATCTGCTAAAACTCCTCTGTTGTGCGGCAGACTACTTGCCGTTGTAAAAAATGTTTTGGTCGCTATATTGTAGATCACACCTGTCCGTTGACCAAGATGTCTTCTGACGCCTCCATTGGCATAGAAACTTGCGCCAGATTCTTCACCGACAAGCACAGCCATATTATTCGCTTTCACCACGGATAAAAATTGTCCACTTGTTGAAGTATTGAAACCATCGATCAAAATATATTTCCTTCCTGTAAAACTATTGTCTATAAGTGCTTGTTCACCTCCTTCAGCCAAATTTCCAGGCAAAGGCGAATCACTGTCAAAATAGGTGAATGGTTTGGGGGCGATATATTTCAGGAGATGGATTGCCGAACATGAGCATCCACCTCCATTTCCTCTAATATCAATTACTAAGTTTTCGATCTCCTTCTCAGCTATCTGTCTAAAACTGCCATCCAGGAAAGATTTAAAACGTTGCAAATTTTCACCACGATAATAGTTGAAAGATGGTATTTTCAATTTTGCAAGTTCATTGTTAGGATCGATCTCCAGAGAATATTCATTGTTAATCTTTTGGTATTGAAATGCTGTTAGAGGTCTTAGCTGAATAGCGTCATCAACTCTAGAAAATTTGACTTCAAATCGATCAGGAAAAGCAAAATAGTATGAAATGTATGACGTTAAATAGGCACTAAAAACCTTTCTCTTTAAGGAAATACTATTGCCATTTGATGAAATGTGAGCAAACACGTCAGCAACTATTCGCTGCACAGGTACTCCATTAATCGAATAAATTGTGCTCCCGATTGGCACTTGTTCTTTGCTTTCATGGGCATCTGTAACAATAAGTTGATTATCAATGAGCTGTGCTACTAATGGAAATCTACTATGAATTGGAAGCATTTCATCTTCCTGATTGAAGACCCCTAAATGGGTATGCTCACATGCGATGCTAGCAATAATGGGACTTAAGAGCCAAATAAATTCGCCGTACACCATCCCTGATTGTATTTTCTCTTTCTGTGTATCCACTAATTTCTTAAATTCGGAAGAAGAAATATATTCAAAAGGCCTAGGATGTCGCTCCACAATTCTATTTGCCATATCTTCCATATCGTTCACATAGTCATCAACAGAGAAAACTTGGTCGAATTTGGGTCTGCTACTATTTTCATATTCAATTTTGAAGATCCAATCTTCTGCATTTGCGTTCCCTGGGTCTAATTGAAGAGACCGCTTGTAACTACGCAAGGACTCCCCTACTTCGCCATTCTTGTAGAGGGCTTCTCCTAGACTGTCAAATCCGTTTGAAGAATTAGGAAACTCAGAAATCAATAACCTGAAAATCAAAATAGCTTCTTAGCTTCTATCTTTACCTAAGAGCGCATATCCAACCTGATTGAGTTCATTTTCATTGTCGAAATTAAATTCTTCATAACGTTTGTTCTTAAGTTCGCTATACAGCTGAACTAATTGCTGCCCACTTGCATTTTCATTGGACAACATAAATTTTGCAAGAGACCTTTTTTGAAAGTCTTCCGTCTTGGGGACTGCCTGGCTCTTGCAACCTAGCAGAAAAACAAAAAACAAAAGTGTGATTCTGACCTTATAGTTCATTTGCTTGTGTATCTAATTTAGTTTCAACAAATAAACCTCTCAGTTGAACAAAAAGTGACTTAATCACTTCCTAATTTTGTATCAATTTACAATTCTGAACTAAGAAACTTCTCTCGGTAGGTCCTTGGGGTCATGCCCATAGTGCGTTTGAAAGCACCATAAAACGTTGACTTTGAATTGAATCCGGACTCGCTTCCGATAGCATCGAGTGTATATTCCAAATTCGATTGGATTAACTTCTTCGCCTCTTCAATACGATGTGAATTAATAAACTCTGTAAAGCTTTTTCCTAGATTATCATTTAGAAACTGTGACAATTGATAGCTTGGAATGCCCAAATCAATTGCTAGATCTTTAATTTTCAGATTGGGATCTGTATGTAGCTTTTACTGCTGCATTAGTGCCTCAAGTTTCTTGAGAATGTTGTTTTCTACAATTTTATTGATTGTCTTGTTACCATACTTCTTGGCAGGAAAGAAAATGGATGACCTAATTTTCTTGTTGACTAGGAAGAAGGTGAAAAATGAGTAGAAAATTATTGTAAACACAATTGGTCCGAAACCAAAAATCTCTTTGTGCAAGAAGTAAAAAATCAACCACAAGCCAAAAAACACTCAAAAGCAATAGCTGTAACCACCTAGAAATTGGCTTTGAAAGCGATACCTTCCCACTACTTTGCGCTTTTTCATTCGTAAGTGCGACGATTGAACAAATCATGTAGAAAAGCCACTGAAAATTAATCGAAGTAAGTACATACTTCTTCCAAAATTGTGGGTCCTCTAAGAATGGGAATAAGTAGTATACAGTGATTGCAACCACAAGCCAAAATATGAAATGTGGTTTCCAGTACTTACTAAATATGCTAGAGGATTCTAAGTTCGATGTGATATACATGAATAAGAAAGGTCCAATAAACATAAAACTTATTGGATCAAATTTAGAATATAAGCTCGGTAGCTGGGAGGCGAAAAAATATATCAACCCACGAAATGCTCGCTCACTAATAAAAAAGAGGAAGAACCCAAAAAGCAAGGACTTGCGATCCCCTTCTTTCTTAAAAAGAAAGTACAAACTGACAAGGAGTCCATTGAATACTCCGATGGCTCCAAAAAAGAATAAAAATAGGGCTGTAAAACTCATATTTCTACTTTCAAATATAGCACGATGTTCTACTTGGATCCTTAAGCTGAATAGATTTTTTGCTTAAAAGTTTGTCACCCAACCTTAGCTGATAGCATTTAAAGATTGAGCTATTGCAGCACCATAATTAGAAAGTGCCATCATCAACACTATGTATAAAGTCTATCAGGCCTGGAAAAAAATGTTCTTGGTCATCAAACTGTGCTAGGTGGCTGCCATTCGGACAATGCAAGTAGCGCCCATTCTGTACTTCTGAGGCAATCCATTCCATATGCTTCGGATCCATCGTGTCATATTGTGCTCCAATGGATAAGGTCGCCACTTTGATCTCCTTCATACGGTCCTTAATATCCCAATTCAAAAGACTTGCGTCACCCTTAATGCCAAATTCTGACGGCCCCTGCATGGTAACATAGACGTCAGGATTCAAGTGCTTAAATCCACGATTTACTGGGTCCGGCCAAGATTCAGTAGGCATTCTAAGAATATGTCTAGTGTAGTAATGTTCGGTTAGTAGGTTAAGATACCGCTCGTTAGAATAATCCTCTTTATTTTCATACTCCATGATCTCGGCCAGCACTTCT
>CAZMYK010000560.1:0-3442 GCA_964570435.1 uncultured Saprospiraceae bacterium
ATCGCTAGTACGAACGCTCAAGCCATTTCTTATGCCAAGCAAGTCGGAGAATACCTAGTCTCAATCACCTTGGATAAATCCTCGTTCCAGGTGGTAGAAATTACAAGCCTATCATCAAGAGAAGAAGATGACCAGTTCTATGGCTTTGGTGATGTACTGGATGTCTACCGCTATCTAGAAAACGTCCAAGTGAATGAGCGCACTGTACCGACCTTAATTATAAAGGATGAGCTGAATGGAAGATTGTCTGATACCCTTCATGTTAAATCCGTCGATATGGGGATAGCCCCTGAAAACCTAGTAATACCACCTGTCGATTTTCAAATTCTAGATGATACCGAGGAGGAGACTGATATCACAGTCGAAAAATACTCTGATAATATCTACTTTGTCAACTTACATCATTGCGGAACCAGGAGTTTAGCGGTTGAATTTGAGGACTTTTTTCTGGTAGCTGAAGCTCCCTTGAACAGCAGGTATGGGGATCAGCTGATCAATGAAGTGCGTAAAATCAATCCCAGAAAACCGATCAAGTATTTTGCCTTTGGACATTTTCATCCTCACTACACTGGTGGCATTAGGCCCTTCGTACATAAGGGGGCCAAAATACTCTGCCTAGACCAAAATCAAGACTACATTCAGTCAATTGTTGACGCTGCACATACCTTAGATCCGGACAGTTTGGCCTTAGAGCCACAGGAGGTCAATTTTGAATCAATATACCAAGCCAAAACTATTTCTGATGGCTCCTACTTCATGACGATGTATCATATCGGAAGCAAGTCAAACCACACCAATGATTACCTGGTGTACTACTTTCCCAAAGAAAAACTTGTCTTCCAAGATGACTTGGTATGGATCGATGAGAATACCACAAGGGAAAATATTAGTCCCATGACAAGTGGTTTCTATCAGGCAGTGAAAGATTTGAATCTTGATGTGCGGGAAGTGGCTCAAAATTGGTCAGTCTTCGACAAATCCAATAAGATGATTTTTGACTTTACGGATATTGAAAAGTTCTGTGACTGAGGTTCAAGGCCATTTGATTGAAAAATTAACAAGTTAATGCTACAGTTATTGGAGCAGATTACATCAAGCTAGGTGGCTCTTCGAAACAAGCTGAAAGTCCATCTTCATGACAAATCCAAAAAGACTTCGTACCTATGAACCTGTCCGCCCTAAATCCTTCGAAAATCACTTACTTATTTATTGTTTTCCTATTATTCGCTTGCATTTCAGGAAGTAAGCCATCTGGTCTGACTGACAATCAAGAGGAATTCTATCACTTTATTGACGACTTAGGAAGTAACTACATCTACTTGGATCACAAAGTTGATGTCCTAAAGTGCATTGAGTCGAAGTATAGCCAGCAAGTAAATACCTTAAAAAGCCCCTATGATAAGGTACTTTTCTACGAAGCCATTCTTAATGAATTTTGCGATTCGCATATCAGTCTTAACACGAATACAGACAAGTCATATAGACTCAGATCACCAATCTATGTACAATATGTCGATAATCAATATGTGGTTAAGAATGTCTTCACTTCTCAAATCAAATCTCAATTTGCAGAGAACATCATCGGAGCCAAGGTCGTAGACTTCAATGGCTTGAATTTCTCAGAGGCTGTGGCCTCTTTTCCCAGCATCTGCAACGACAAAAGCGATCCGAAAACGAAGGAATGGCTTGCGAATAAGGTCATTTCAGGAAAGCGCAATGAAAAAAGAGTCCTAAAATTAGGGTTTTCTGAGGGTCGTCAAATCCTTTGCGACATAGACAGCCTAGAATTGCAAAACAGTACGACCTTGCTACAGTGTGAGATCAAAGGCAGGGTAGGATATATCAGAATAAACAACGCTCTAGGGAATTCGGGCTTAGTTGAAGAATTTGACAGAGTGCTGGAAACAATGTCTGATACTGAGGCCATAATTTTAGACTTACGAAACACACCAAATGGGGGAAGTAGCAGCATTGCTGAACCCATTATGGGAAGATTCATTTCTGAAAGATCAGGGTATCAGATCTGCGAAAGCAAGAAAAGAAAGTACACAAAGTACATCAAGCCTACGGGTCGCACCTACGCCAATCCGCTCTACGTAATCGTCGGTAGATGGACTGGAAGTATGGGAGAAGGAATGGCCATTGGGTTTGATGGTATAGGAAGGGCGAAGATCATCGGTACGGAAATGAACCGTCTTGGGGGCGGAATCAAAACAATAGATCTACTGAACAGTAACTTTGGATTTAATATTTCATTCGAAAAGTTGTATCACACCAATGGCACCCTTAGAGAACTCTTTGTTCCACAAGAATATGTCATTCAGTCGAATTTGCAAGACGATGCTTTTGTCGATCAAGCAATGGAATTGATAGCGTCTGAGAAGAAAAAGTAATTAGGTCTTGGTCGCTAATGTTTATTTTTGGATAACTTAGAAAGTGGAAATTATTCCAAAGTGGTAAAATTAAATTACTCGAAGGCTTTCAAGCCATAGGGACAGCTTATCTGAAGTTAAAAAAATCAAATTAATGGCTACAATCATAGAACTCCAAGAAATAATGGCGATCACAAACAAGATCGATGTCATTTCGGCGATGAAGGAAGGCTTCATTCACTACAGTAAGGGAAATTCCATGGTCCCACCAGTTGGAGAATTGATCTTTGCAGACCCTCCAGGAGATGTCCATATCAAATATGGCTATATTAAGAATCAAGATTACTATGTCATTAAAATTGCTTCTGGATTTTACAATAACATGCAAATCGGGATCCCTACTGGGCAGGGGCTTATGCTCCTTTTCAGTCAGAAGACGGGGCAGCCTGAAGCCATCCTTCTCGACGAGGGCTACTTAACCAATACAAGGACGGTTTGTGCCGGTGCTCTAGCGGCGCAATATTTCAGACCAGAAAAAGTGGAGGCCGTCGGAATCATAGGCACAGGAACGATAGCAAAAATGCAAATCCAAGTGTTGATGAAAAGCAACTACGCTAAGAGCTTTTCGATATGGGGACGGAATCAAGCTAGGGCCCAGGAGATGATTTCGGAATTAGGCGCCGGGCAGAATATTCATATTGCAGGCTCTGCGAAGGAAGTGGCCCAAAAGGCCAATGTGATTATAAGCACCACACCAGCCGAGTCTCCCCTGCTCTTTTCCGACGATATCAGACCAGGAACTTTGATTGTCGCCATTGGTTCTGATACCCAAGATAAGCAAGAGTTGGACAGTGCCACCCTTGGCAAGGCCCACCTACTTGTTGCTGATAGCATTTCCCAAAGTAAAAGTCGGGGTGAAATCTATCAAGCAGTGAAGGCTGGAGCCATTTCTGAGGACAAGGTAGTAGAACTTGGCACCGCCTTGCAAAATGAGAATATGCAAGGTACTGCGCCGAATCAGATTGTAGTTGTTGACCTTACTGGGGTGGCAGTGCAAGATATTATGATTG
>CAZMYK010000561.1:0-3426 GCA_964570435.1 uncultured Saprospiraceae bacterium
AAGAGCGGGTCGCACCGAAATTCAAGGTAGTACCTTATGACATTCCTGTAGGAAATCTTGCCACCTACTTTCCTGAAGCCAATGCCCTTGTGCACATCGACTCGCATGATAGTGTCAGTGAGACTCCATCTAGCAAGTTTATTCGTGTAAAATTGAAAAAAACGTAGGGGAATTGGACTGCTGGGGTTTCTTCTTTATATGAAAAAGTATGTAATAGGTTTTCTTTGTTTATTTATATCTACGGGCATTTTACTAGCGCAAGAAGATGTTGTCGAGCAATTTGATTTGACAGGCATTCTTAATGGCTCGTTTGATCTCAAATTTGCAGAAGATGCAGACAGCAATGTCTGGTTGGTGCACAGCTTTGTAGGGGCGGGCATAGAAACAGGACTTGCGAGATACAATGGAGAAAGCTGGGAAAACATGCCTTTCATTTGTTCCACCTGCATCAGAGACATCACTACCAATAGTGACGGAAGCAGACTGATAGTGGCAGCGGATCTTGAAGGAGTCTTCGAGTATTCGGAAGGATCATGGGTTGAAATTAGCCCTCTTCCAGCTTGGAACATTGCATTTACTAGTGCTGGTCAGATTCGTGTGGTTAACGGTGACGGTGTTTTTGAACTAATGGAACCAGGTAACATGGAGGGAAACAATACCGGAAAGCCTAGCTACTTTTCTTTTGCGGGATTTGAAATAGACCAGAATGAAGACTTATGGATGTTGAAAAACATGACACTTTACCAAAACACTCCCTCTGGTGGATGGACTCATCGCGATGAGTCATTCAATCCTGTGTTAATCGAGATGGCGCCAGACGGTAAGCTGTGGACAGCTGAGAATACTGGAAAGATGAGCTACTTTGACGCGGATGGTTACCACTTTAATCAGATCAAGAACGTTTTTCCTTCTGGTGTAAGGGCAACAGCCATCCACATCGACAGAGACAATACTTTCTGGGTCGGAGTTCAGGGAAGCGAACCGGGAATGACCAAGTATAATGAAACTGAAACTGTTAAATACAAGTCTGAGGATTTAGTAGGAAGTTCTAATCCAATAGACTACATATTCTCTACTCGCTCAGGTGAAATCTGGGCCTTTGAAAATTACACCAACGTCCTTGCTCATGTATATGAATCACAGGTGTCTGAACCAGCTGATCTAGATCAGGATGGCTACAATGCTGACATAGATTGTAATGATGAGGACCCTAACATCAATCCTGGAGCAGAGGAAATTGCAAACAATGACATCGATGAAAATTGTGATGGCGAAATGCTTGTTATCGACAATGACCAAGATGGTTTCAACTCCGATGAGGACTGCAATGATGAAGACGCTTCTATTAATCCAGGTGCTGAAGAGATAGCTAACAATGATATCGACGAAAATTGCGATGGTGAAATGTTTGTCATTGACAATGACCAGGATGGTTTCAATTCCGATGAGGATTGTAATGACGAAGATGCTACCATTAATCCCGATGCCGAAGAAATCGCAAACAATGACATAGATGAAAACTGTGACGGTGAAATGCTTGTGATCGACAATGACCAGGATGGTTTCAACTCTGATGACGATTGCAATGATGAAGATGCCACAATTAATCCAGGTGCTGAAGAAATTGCGAACAATGATATTGATGAAAACTGCGATGGTGAAATGCTTGTGATCGACAATGACCAGGATGGTTTCAACTCTGATGACGACTGCAATGATGAAGACGCTACCATTAATCCCGATGCCGAAGAAATTGCCAATAATGGCATTGATGAAGACTGTGATGGAGCGGACCTAACAAGTTCCTTGTATGACTACAATGAAATCAAGATTAATATTTCTCCCAATCCTTCAAGAGGCAATAGTCGAATATCTTTCTCTGAAAAGCTAAGTAATCCACAGATCACGATTAGAAGTATTAGCGGCCAAGTTGCCAACAAATTTGATTGCTCACGTGCAATTCAATACTTCGACATCAACACCACTAATTTCTCAGAAGGCATCTACATCGTGCATGTTGTATCAGGTCGAAATCTAATTACCGAGAAATTGTACGTTGAAAAATAAGAAGACAAAAAACTAGGTGCTTTTCGCTGTCAAATTCTTGGCAAGAGACCTAAGCTAGGTAAAGGACTATAAGCCGTTGCGCCATTTTTGTAAAAGATCCACAGAATTGCTTGGGTAGGCACATTCAGAAGGTATAGCCTACGGCCTAACCTTTCTCATCTCCTTCAGTTGATTCCTCAAACGACTTAAGGCCATTGAGGGAAAATTTAACAGATCTGTTTCATTGAAAGTCATTCTTTCACCTTCGTCACATCCTTGATGTAGACTGATTTGTTCAATTCGAAAGTAGCAAATCCTCTGTCATTGTTTTTAATTAGCCTGGTGCGTTTCTTGAAGAGCTAAGACAAGTCATATTGCTCTATATCGAAGGCAATGAAGGCTCAATAAGGCTACAAAAAAAGGGTGCAAATCGAAATCTGCACCCCATCTTTTATTTAAGAAAGATCTTGATTACTTCTTATCGTCAACTTCTTCAAATTCTACATCAGTAACTTCTTCAGCGTCATCTGCACCATTTGCTCCAGGGCCACCGGCTCCAGGATCACCTTCAGCTCCCTCAGGACCTTGGGTATTTGCGTACATATCTTGGCTAGCAGCCTGCCATGCAGTATTAAGCTTCTCTGTCGCTTCGTTTACCTTATCAACGTCTTGAATCTTATGAGCTTCCTTCAGCTCCGCAAGCGCTGAATCAATCACTTCTTTCTTTTCTGCTGGGAGTTTCTCACCATGCTCCTCAAGTTGTTTCTCCGTCTGGAAAATCAAATTATCAGCTGCATTTAGGGTGTCTACCTTTGCTCGTGCTTCCTTATCCGCATCTGCATTTGCCTCAGCTTCAGCCTTCATTTTTTCGATCTCTTCCTTGGAAAGGCCAGTTGAAGCTTCTATTCTAATATTTTGGACCTTGTTGGTGCCCTTGTCCATAGCTGACACATTAAGAATTCCATTTGCATCGATATCAAATGACACCTCAATTTGAGGAGTTCCTCTTCTTGCAGGAGGTATTCCATCAAGAATAAATCTACCTACACTTCTATTGTCCCTAGCCATTGGCCGTTCCCCTTGAAGTATATGCACTTCTACAGAAGGCTGATTATCAGCTGCAGTAGAATATGTTTTGGACTTCTTAGTTGGGATGGTAGAATTAGCTTCTATCACTACATCATATACACCACCCATCGTCTCGATTCCAAAGGAAAGCGGAGTCACATCTAGCAATAGAACGTCCTGGACATCTCCACTAAGAACTCCACCTTGGATGGCAGCACCAACTGCAACTACCTCATCAGGGTTCACACTCTTATTTGGCTTTTTGCCGAAGAACTTTTCAACTTCTTCCTGAATTCTAGGGATCCTAGTAGA
>CAZMYK010000562.1:0-3426 GCA_964570435.1 uncultured Saprospiraceae bacterium
CGTTCCAGTTTTTTCTAGAAGGCCCTTGACCATTTCCACACCCATATCAGAAGCAGCCTTTCCCTCTCCCTTCAGAATTCTTCGCTCTTTGATACCAGTCCTACTGGTAATCCACTCATCACTCGTTTCGACCATTTGCTCTAGTTCCTTGTTAGTCAGAACGTAATCTGGCACATATCCATGGACTCCCGTAATGGCTGCTAATGTTTTGCTCATATAAGAATTCAGATTTGAGGTGCGAAGCTATGAAAAATGTTAACAATATAATAAAAATCTCTCCTTTTCAGCCACCAATCTTTGTATGTATTACTTTTTTTTTATTGATTTACTAGACTTGTAGTCAATGATATACACATATAGAAATTGACTATAAGTCAACTATTTTATCCACTAGTGTATTCTTGCAGAGCTTTTGGTATTCTTTTTGCAAGTATTAAGTTGTTAAAAACCAAGGAGTAATAATTGTCAATAAATGATAATGTAAGGCTCTTGATAAAACTTCCTGATATGAAATGGATACCACTATTCTTGTGTATGCTGCTGACACAAATAACGCAAGCGAAGTCAAGTGTCTTTGCCTTCGATTATTACAACGGAGAATTCGAGTCGGCTAAGCAGAAGGCAGGTTCAGAGGGCAAGCTCTTTTTTGTTGACTTTTACGCTACTTGGTGTGCTCCATGTAAGTGGATGGAAGAGACAGCCTTTATGGACGTAGAAGTTAAAGGGCTCCTAAAAGAAAATTATATTTCTGTAAAAGTCGATATCGATGACTTGGATGGTTACGGCATTAAGGAAATGTATCAAGTACGAATTCTTCCTACGATGCTGATCTTTAATTCTAAGGGAGAAATGATTGCTAGGGTAGAGGAAACACTTTCACCTAGAAAGCTTGCCAAGTTGTTGAGCCATCACAATACTGAGGGTAATAAGGTAAGGTCACGACAATCTGTCAACAGTTCACCAAAGCAGACAACAAAGGGTGCGAAGTCCTTCACACCTTCCCCAATTAAGAAAAAGGCAAGAACGTCGATTAAGCCAGCTAATCAAAAATATAGAATCCAGCTAGGAGTTTTCAAAGAATTTGAAAATACCTACGACATGGTAAATGATTTGAAATCAAAGTTCTTGGAGCCTGTGATTGTGATTAACGACATCTCGGATGGTGGAAATTTATACAAAGTGATGATGGGAGCATTTAGCACTCTTGAGGAAGCAGAAGATTATAATGTGATCCTGGGGGAAGATTTTAAACTTTCTGGAATCGTAAGATAAAGTCAAGGCCAAAAGTGGCAATGATACACTAATTTTTAAAATTTATTCGAGAACCATTCTTTTAAGCGGGAATGGTTCTTTTTAGTTTGTTCTCATAGCTGACATATCGAATATTAAGTCTCGAGATTCAGGCAGCATTTTACATATTTGCAGCATCAAAAAAATGCGGTTTTTAGAACCACATCTAGCAATAAAGGAGACATTAGATCGTTTTCCTTGCTGATATTATACTGGTTAAAACATATTAAAGAATTCCTTTATGTATCTTCGTAGGTTTAAAGAAATTCTGAAACGTAAAAATCACAGATGAATTTAAGAGGAATATGCTGGGGGGCGTTGATGTTATTGTTTGGAGGTATGCTAAGAGGTCAGGTTGCAGAGGAAGTGCAAGGAAATCTAAGTTATGATGAATCGATATCAAGTAGGTGTCCTGAAGATGCGGGAACAATTGATTTTACGAATTTCGATGGTCAGTCCAATTCTGCGGTTTTTCCGGGGCCTATATTCTTATGTTTTCAAGACCAATTTAATGTAGAGCAGCAAGGTCCCTTTGATGTGACCTGTGACGACCCAGAAGGTCTAACAATTCCAGGTGTAGGATATGCCTTTTATAAGTGCCAACCTGGTCCTGCCTTTACTGGACCAGCAATTGCAAACATCACAGCCGATCCTTGCTTGGAAGATGACCCTATTCCCTTACTAACAAATGGTTTTTATTCATATAGAGACCAGATCAATGGCGATGCTCTTTTTTCTAACGAAGGACAAATTCAGGATTTCTTTAATTCTGGAAATCCTGAGAGTATGTGGTTTGCCCCCATCACCTTCGATAATTTTGCGGGAAATGTGGTTGTCGAGGAAACCAATAGTTCTGTAAATGTCAGGCCCGACCAAGCATTTGAGGTGATCTATCTCAATGAGGTCGTTATTTCGAATAAGCAAGTAGGTGTAGGTGGAGATCCACTAGCAGGAAGTTTTCAGATATCCGGCGGTGTTTCTGAATGGGATGGATCGACATATGCTGATATGGGGATATACAAGATAGGAGATATTGGTGTAAGAGGTAACATCACAGGAAGTGGTTTTGTCCACCAGGATGTTATCAGCTTCACAGTACCTGAGGAGGGCGAATATGTGATCTACGTAGAAGATGAGAAGAGTTGTGGAACAAGTATGGTGGTGAATTTTACCGACAACAATGGAAGTGTAACTTTTAATATTGGTTCATTTACTGACGTCCAAGGTGGCTCTCAATGTGTTTCCTTTTGTGTTGAAGACTTTGTGGATATCAACGCCATGCAGTTTACCATTAACTTTGATCCCAATTTTCTGACCTTTACTTCCTTGGGGAATTACAACTTATTGTTTCTAAGTGATGGTAGCTTCACAACCAATTCTGCGGATAATGGAGTGATCCGAGTAACATGGATCGATCTCAATACTAGCGGACAGACAATCGCAGATGGAGACTGCATTTTTGACATTTGCTTTGACATCAAAGATGATGCACCCTTGGGTGGATGTTCCGACATCGCCATTTCTGGGAATGTAGTACCGATTAGTGTCGAACAGCAAGATCCCACAGATGTGACCAATACCTTCCCCTTAGAACTGATACAAAATGCGGGTCAAGCCTGCGTAGATCCAGGAACAACACTATCTGTACTTACTAGTACATGTAATGCAGCGACAGGGACCTTCTCAGGGTCATTAAATTTTCAAATATTCGGTGGGACAGGTCCCTACTCATACAACTTGATGGGTGCCTTTACACCTACTAGCGGTGCGAATATCGTAGCAGGTCAGGAGGTCTTCGTTGGGAATCTGGGACAAGGTAGTGGTTATGTGCTTAGAATAACTGATGCGAGTGGAGCCACAATAGATCAGCCCATAACAGTCGGTGATGGGAATCCCTTACAAGTGAGCCTCACGGGTACAGATCCTTCTTGTTTCAATTTTTCGAATGGTGAAATCAGCGCGTCAGTTACTGGTGGCACTCCATTCGGAGGTGGAAACTATAATTATGAATGGTCGAATTCCATTTTTAACGATGATAATCTTGACAATCTAACCGCAGGAAATTATGGTGTGACTGTAACAGATGCTGATGGCTGCAGAGTGATTGCCAATGAGTTCATAGGAATAGATCCTATA
>CAZMYK010000563.1:0-3423 GCA_964570435.1 uncultured Saprospiraceae bacterium
GCAGCAGGAAGACCCTCGATAATTACTATCGCAGGACCTGCTGGATTAAGTGTCCCTACCGTGGCAGGAGTAATTATAACATCACAAGTCGCAGGATCGACCGAGATGTTTAAGTTTCCATTACAGGAAACAGTTTGCGCGCTCAGATTAACTGAGAAAAGCAAACTTAAGAATAAGAACATAGAACCAGCTATCATTGAGCTGAGCTTCTGCGTTCTCTTCAAATGAAAGAAGGTAAAATTCGCCTTATTCATGAGATTGAGTTTTGGTTATTAAATATATTTTAATTCAAAAAAAGTTAGCCTTATTTAATGTAAGACAAGGATATCACAAAGCACCCTATTGTGTAAGTACTTTCTAGTATTCGTTTTTGACTAAAAAGCATCTCTAAAATGATTGTAAAACTCGTCGTCTTATTATAAATAGAACGCACAGGAACACTTTTGTCCTAGCACTCTCAAACACAAAGATACATTTTCGATCCCGTGATCACATACCAACATTTTGGTATTTTTTATATTATAAAATTCTTTCATATCTAAAAGAACTATTATTAATCTATTACACTCTTCAAGCTGCCCGATTACTTGGACATATTTGGGTCTAAGACCCTATTTATATTGAATCCTAGCGTAATCTCGTGCATTCCATTGTGGTACGATTGAGAATCCTCGATCGAAACATTGTAAGAATACAAGATGTTAAAATTGTTGACCTGCGTCCCTAGCAAAAAGCCGAGCCGGTCATATCCTATTCCATAAGAAAGTCCACCAATCAGCTGGTCTTCCATGAAGCCTAATTTTACATTCACATCTGCATGAAAGGGCACCTCTCTTAGTTGCTTAATAAAGAGTGATGGTTCTATGTAGAAGTCATAGTTGGGTACATCATACTGATATCCCAAGTGTAGTATGTAGTTAATGGTCCTAGCCGACTCTCCTCCATTGTCATCTAATCGAGCTCTTACAAGGCCAGGTAGCACAAGACCAAATTTTACATTGTCATTAAATGTTCCATAGGTAGCAACCGCCACATCAAAGAATCTCGCTCCTGCCAATCGATCCTGTAAGACCCTGTCATTGAAATCCACCAAGGGAGCAGCCAAGGCCGCACCACCTAGTCCATATTGTAGGTACTCAGTAGCAATACCAAAACTGATTTCATAGTTATCTGCAGGAATCTTGTAGGCAAATGATAATTGGCCCTTTGTTGTCTCATAAGCCGCAAATCCCTCTCTAAATAGGATTCCTCCCACGGAAAGTCGATTTGCCACCGGCCCATCGTAGGAAAGGGTGAAGGCCTTCGGTCCATCGTCAAAGCCTGCCCACTTGTTATTATAGTTGACCAGAATTCCATACTCCCCACTAAAACCTGTTGCTGCTGGATTAACCAGGACAGGATTGATGAAGTGTTGAGTATAGACGCTTCTTTCCTGCGCTTCTACTTGAAGGATGAGGCCCAGAACTAAAACTACTGCTATTAATATCTTTTTCATATGTCTTTTTTCTAACGGGATTTCTAATTAAAATTGATCACGTACAATCGTCACTGAACCCTTTTTCAATTCCTTCGATCCGTCGCCATTTGTCACCTCAAGCACCCACAGGTAGCCACCGTCTGGTAATTCTTCTCCACTCATATCTGTCCCTTCCCATGTATTGTCATATTCATCCATGGTAAATACCGTCCTTCCCCATCTGTCGAAGACGATCAGTCTATTCGGAAGGTCAGTAGCGCACATGATGACAAATTCGTTGTTCAAGTCATCGCCATTAGGGGTAATGACACTCCTAGAGGTAAAGCATGGTCCGTCACCACACTGTAAGATCACAGCGTCTTCCAAGGTTGCTGTACAAGCCCTTGAATCCGTAACTACTACATTATATGTTCCCGATGATAGGCCAGTTATCTGATCTCCATCTCCTGTTGTATTCCAATTGAACGTGTATTCTGGGCTTCCACCAGTAACTTCAACCTTGATAGAACCATTGGACTCGCCTTCTGTACAATTGACCTTTTCTTCGACTACTACTACCAGTGGTTCAGGATCAGTGATAACGATCGTCTGAGTGACAGACTCACCCGTTGCATCGGTGATCGTAAATTCATATTCATTAGGACATAAGTCAGCAACTGGGAAGGTCACTGCCGAACCATCAAGTTGGAAGGTATAAGGCGCGGTACCTCCTGATACATCACCGCTAATTGTTCCATCACATACGGAATTACAAGATGTACTTGAGTCCTCATTCACAAAGTTGATCGTATTAGAAGGTACATCTATATCGAAGGACTTCATACAGTTGTTTTCATCGGTCACCACCACCGTGTAAGTTCCTGGTGCTAGACCAGAAATATCTTCACTTGTCAGACCACCTGGTGACCAGACATATGAATAACCAGGTGTCCCTCCTGAAACTGAAAGGTCGATCGCCCCATTGTCTCCATCTGAAGGAGTCACCATGGATGATACTGTTATCATATCAGGCTCTTCTACCACTACAGATCCTTGGGAAGTGATCGGAGGTGTAGACATATCAGTAATCGTATAGTTATATGTTCCTGCTAGTAGGCCCTTAATATCTTCAGTATTAAATTCTCCTGAAGGTCCACTCCAAGAGACGTCATAGGGTCCTGTTCCTCCTTCTACGCAGATGTCTATCTCTCCATCATCATCTCCATTACACCTCACTTGAGTTACATCGATTCCGCAAGTTGTTGGCCCGCCTGCTTGGATGGTAAAGCAAGTTTCTGCTGTACACTCATTATCATCGGTTGCAGTCACACAGTATTCCCCAGCACAAAGCATGGTTCTTAGTGGACTTGTGGAACCATCATCCCATAGAAATTCGAATGGACCAGTACCACCCATCATTTCCAGGTTAATGCTTCCATCACACATGTCATCTTCGTTCACCTTCGACCCTCCGAATATAATTGTTCCAGGTGCTTCCAGGGTAAATGTTCTTGATTCCTGGCAGGCACTGCCGTCGTCTATTGCTAGCGTATAGGTTCCGCCTGCAACACCTAAGAGGTCGCAGTCACTAGATTCTTGTATCACTGTGCCATCGGCATCTGTCCAAGTACATGTATAGGTAGTACCAGGACTACCAAGATTAACTCTTATATTTCCATCGCTTTCTCCTGGACAAGTAGGGTTCTCTAATGCTTGGATGCCTATAGAACAACCATCACAACCTACAGTCACTGTCGCTGGGACAGTGGAGACATCTACCACTTCGTTCGCAGAATTACTTACCTCGATGTCGAAGAAGGGCTCACTTACAAAGTTCACCATTGATGTATTATCACAATCTCCTCTCGCTTCTAGACATAACTCAAAGATCACTGTTCCGTTCGCCACTGTGGCACTTTGCGGATTGTTCCACGAAACTCTAAGTTTATCATCGTCTTTCAGGGTAA
>CAZMYK010000564.1:0-3399 GCA_964570435.1 uncultured Saprospiraceae bacterium
CGTACTCCAATTGATGGAAGAGGGTAGGCTAGACTTGAATACCCCTATAGTTAAATATGTACCTGACTACAAAAGTGAAACAGCAAATGTTATTACGCTCCATCATCTGATGACCCACACTTCAGGCATACCCAATTATACGTCCTTCCCTGGATTCTTTAGAGATGATTCTAGGGATCCATATTCACCCAAAGACTTCCTGGAATTTTTTGTTGACTCAACCTTGAATTTTACTCCTGGAAGTCAGTATTCTTATAGTAATTCCGCTTACTTCCTGCTAGGTTACATCGTAGAGACAGTGACTGGAAATACCTATGAAGAAGAACTGCATTCAAGAATTTTTGGCCCCCTTGGCATGGAGAATACTGGGTTCGACCATCATGCTGATATCTTAGCTAAGAGAGCCACAGGATATGAAAAAGATGGAATGGGGTATGTTAATTCTAGCTATCTGGATATGTCCATTCCCTATGCCGCAGGGTCCATGTATTCAACGGTTGAAGACCTTTACATATGGGATCAGGCGCTATACACTGAGAAACTATTGTCCAAGAAGAACATGGACTTAATGTTCACGGACCACATGAGCAATTATGGCTATGGATGGGGAGTTAGAGAGGTTGATGGGGACACGGAAATTGGACACGGCGGTGGTATTAATGGTTTTAACACGATTATTTCAAGACGCATTAAAAAGAAGAATCTCGTCGTCCTTCTGAATAATACAGGGGGAACTGACCTGAATAGCATGAAGCAAGGGATTATGGCGATTTTAAATGATAAGCCTTATGATAAACCAGGAATGTCTCTAGCAAGAGAAACCTATGAGATCATTAAGTCTGATGGCATTGATAAGGGGCTAGCTCACTTCGATATCATGAAGGAAAAAGATTCCTATGATGTGGATGAAAACGAAATCAATGCAATGGGCTATGACCTATTACGCAATGATAAAATTGAAGATGCAATAAAAGTCTTTCGCTTGAATATGAAGCTCTTTCCAGACAGCTGGAATGTATATGATAGCTATGCTGAAGCCAACCTAACGGCAGGTAAGAATGAGGAGGCCATCAAATATTACAAGAAGTCTGTTGAAATGAATCCTGCGAATGTAAGCGGAATAAAATTTCTAAAGCAACTTGGAGTCGATGTTTCCAGCTTCACCAAGGAAGTAGTAGTCGCAGATGAAATTCTATCTTCCTACATTGGAAAGTATCAGTTACAACCTGGTTTTTTCATCGAGATTAGCAAGGAAGGAAGCCAACTCAAGGCGAAGGCCACAGGTCAAGGAACGATCGAAATATACCCTAAGTCGGACACAGAGTTTTATGCCAAAGCAATTCAAGCAAGTGTCATCTTTAACAAGAACGATGCTGGCGAAATAGAAAGCTTCACTTTGCATCAAGGTGGGCAGGCAATGCCAGCCAAAAAGATCGAATAGGCTAGGAATGTTAGTTATGCGGCTTGCTACCTATGAAGATCTAGAGCTCTTGGAAGAATGGGACAGACAAGAACATGTTATTGCTTCAGATCCTGATACGGATTGGAATTGGGACAAGGAGTTACGGTATGAACCGCCTTGGAGACAGCAATTGGTGGCTGAGGTTGATGGAAGGCCTGTCGGCTTTGTTCAAATTATTGATCCTGCTGAGGAGGAAACGCACTATTGGGGCGATGTCTCCAAAAATCATCGAGCGATTGATATATGGATAGGAATGCCTGAAGACCTTGGGAAAGGCTATGGTAGCCAAATGATGAATCTTTCGATCAACAGATGCTTCAGCAATCCCGATGTGGAGGCTATCTTAATCGACCCCTTGAAAACAAATTTCAGGGCGATCAATTTCTACCGCAGATTTGGGTTCACCCATATTGAAGATCGAAAATTTGGAGATTCTTGGTGTTCAGTTATGGTTCTAAGCAGGCAAGTGCATGTCGATAATTGTCCATGAAAAAAGTGTATCTTTCGTCACATTATTAAGTTAAAATAAAGCAGGACTATATTATGAAAATGATCACCCTAATTTGCATTGTGCTATTATTTCAGGCACCCCTAGATGCGCAGATCGGGAGGCTAGCACTTAGTCCTCTGCAAACCACTACCCAAAAAATTGCCAAAACAGAAGTTGAGATAGTTTACTGCCGACCTTCGACAAGAGGTAGGACCATTTTCGGAGGTTTAGAGAAGTATGGAGACTACTGGAGAACTGGGGCCAACCGTAATACCACGATTAAGTTTGCTGACCCGGTCTTTCTGAATGGCACAAAAGTTCCTCCTGGGAAGTATGCAATATTTACCATCCCAAATGAAAGCGAGTGGGAATTTTTCTTGTACAAGGATACCGATAACTGGGATGTCCCTGAGGTGGTGGAAAAAGATAAGATTGCTGCGTCGATTGTTGTGCCAAGTCTTAAAACCGAGGCCCACTACGAAAGTCTAAATATTGGGATAGAGGCCTTTACCAACTATTCATTTGACCTTTCTATTTACTGGGAGAATACCAAGATCCAAGTCCCTTTTCAGTTGAACACAAAGGAAGTGATGGAAAAGAAGCTCGCCGATGTCTTGGGAGGCCCAAGGTACAGTGACTATTACACCGCAGCAGAATATGAAATGGAATCTGGACATAATTATGCTCGTGGCCTTGAGTGGATCGAAAAAGCAATCGAACTCGCTGATCCTCCAACCTGGTGGGATTATAGGATCAAAGCCAAGCTTTTGCGGGGTCTTGGACGGAATGACGAGGTGAAGGTCCTAGCAATGAAAGGATTAGAAATGGCAAAGGAGGATAAAAGGGCATATGGAATTAGGGAATTTGAAAATATCCTCAGTAGTCTTGAATAAGCAGACCTATTCTTAAATCAAACAGTAGCAATGAGTAAATTTTCTTTCAAATGGGCTTTGATAATCACGTGTTTAGTAGGCAGTAGATGCACGCAGACGGGGAATATGGAAAAGTGGAAGGAAGAAATCATGCAAGTGGAAAAAGAATTCAATGATATGGCTCAAGAGGAAGGGCTAGCTGTCGCATTCAGCCAATTCGCAGCGCAGGATGGAGTCCTAAGAAGACGAAAGAAGATTGTCTCCGGCCCCAAGGAAATTAAAGACTGGTATGAGAAGGATTATCGCGAAGGTGATGCTCTTACTTGGAAGCCTACCTTTGTTGATGTAAGCGCATCCGGAGACATGGCCTATACCTATGGGAACTATGTATTCAGCTCTCTCGATACCCTAGGTAAGAAGAAAGAAAGTACTGGGATCTTTCACACAGTCTGGAAACGACAGCAGGATGGTAGCTGGAAGTATGTATATGACTAAGTGAGCAGCAAACTAGCAATGGTGTTCTAGCACAGTATTCTGATGTGGTCCACCCTAGAAGGCTGGAATATCGATTAGGA
>CAZMYK010000565.1:0-3399 GCA_964570435.1 uncultured Saprospiraceae bacterium
TGTTCTACTTAGAATCGACAGTAGACGAGTGCACACTGAAAGATTCTGTCTACATAGCAAGGATTGAAAGTGCAGAGCTTGAAACTAGGGGAGACACAATCTGCTATGGAGAAATGGCGCAAATCCAAGCATTTGGAAACATCGACGGTGTCCAATGGGAAGGGCAAGGCCTGCTTTCAAATGATGAGGTATTAAATCCAACAGCAAGCCCTACCGAGACCATGCAATTTCAGGCCATTGGATATCTAGCAGGTTGTAAGGCAGATACATCTCTGGTAGAAGTGATGGTTCATCCTGAAATCGAAGCTCATTTACCTAACGAAAGAAACTACTTCCAAGGCACTAAGGAGGTAGAAGTCTCAGTTCAAATGTCAAGCGTGGGAAATTATTCCTTCGCTTGGTCACCTCCTGAAATGGTGGATTGTGCTAATTGTTCCTCTGTACTCATAAAAACCCAGGACTCATCACACGTTGTTTCTGTTGAGATTGAAGAAAGAGAAAGTGGATGTAAGGATACGCTAAGTGTTGAACTTAGAGAACACTTTAATTGCCCTAGCGCCGCTGATGGCATCGGTGTACCTAATATCTTTTCACCCAATGAGGATGGCGTTAATGACATATTGACGATTCAGGCCCCTTCCTTCGAAGATGTTAATTCTGTTTCGATTTATGATCGATGGGGAGAAAAAGTTTTTACCTCACCATCCCTTGCTTATTCGTGGGATGGAACTCATCGGGGCAAGTCTGTGCTCCCAGGAGTCTACACCTACTTAGTTCATGCAACCTGTCCTGATACAGGTGGGGCAGTCTATCTTTCAGGTGATGTCACGGTTCTTCGATAATCTCGAAGGATACATTTTCAACCTGAGTATCGGCTGTAATATCTTGAAGGCTGCGCTTGAGAAGTAGGGACTTTAATTTATCAACTGTTTTACCTAGCAAAGACTTCCTTACTTCTAAGAGCATTTCGATCTCCTCCAGGTAGCTGGATTTAATGATTTTAAGATTTTCGCCACTTACCATACTCATTAGTGGACCGATCTCTTCATAGCCACATTTGACTAATAGGTGGCCGGTGATGATTTCCTCAATAATTTCACACTTGTCCAATGCTAATGCGGCAGATTCTTTGTAAGCCTTGATGAGGCCCGAGGTCCCCAATTTGGTTCCACCAAAGTAGCGCACGACTACAACTAGAGCATCTGTGAGTTTTCGCTTTTCAATTTGACCTAGAATGGGTCTACCAGCTGTGCCAGAGGGCTCTCCGTCATCATTTGCACGAAATAGAAGTCGATCAGCACCGAGAAAGTAGGCATAGCAGAAGTGACCCGCTTTGAGGTGCTCCTTTCTAAGCTTCAAAAGTTCAGTATCTATATCAGAATTAGTTTTTACTGGAAAAGCATATGAATAGAACTTGCTAGATTTCTCCTTCATAAGTGAGCTTCGCTGTTGCTTTATTGTGAGAAAGGAGTCCATCATCATTGCGAAATTAGAAAGATAGAAGCGATAGCTATAATTAGGCCCAACCACTTGAAAAGGTTCATTTTTTCTCGGAAGAAGAGCAAGGCTAGCAGGGCTGCAAGAGCAATAATCCCTACGTTGTTAATTGGAAATAATTCAGAGGCTTCCCAACCGTCCGCTAGCAGATATAATAGCAGGTAGATAGAGTAGAAGTTAGGAATTCCAAGAATAACTCCAGCAAGAACGTTCTTCCATTCAAATTTTGCCTTTCCGGAAATGATTTGATAGCTCATGATTGTGAAACCTATCAAGCCAGCAATGGCAAAAACACTACTTACAACAGAGATATCTGAACCAGTTGAGATGCCATTTATATTCATGTAGAATAACATCACTTCGATGATAGAAGCAATGGTAAAGACGCCTACTATTAGTAAGGTGTACTTTCTAAAAACAGAGTCTTCAAGTTTCTCATTTCTCGATGGTAGTTGGATCAAGATGATGGCAGCAATCGCTCCAAGTATCCCAGCGACCTTTACTGATGTCACCGATTCATTGTAGAATAGGATTGCGATCGTAGCGGGAACTATTAGCGAAAGTTTCTGAATTAGCGCAGTATATGAAATACCTACTTTCTGGGTAGCGGCCGCATTCATATTGAATCCGGAAACAAATAGCAGGCCTAGGACAATTACATAGGGAAACCAGGGCAGGGATAATATATTTCCTGGAACTGGAAAAGCTCCTAATTGGAAGGTGCCTACGACTAGGCATGTCATATAGTTAAAAACGATTGCGTGAAAAGTATTGATCTCAAATCTTGGGAAAAGTTTGAAACAAATGGCAATCATCACATTTACGCAGATGCATATCAGTACTAGCAACATGGCGCGAATATCGGTTTTAATATTTATTATCTACTCATTAACATATGCATACATAATTTTTTAAGATATTTGCCTCGTTCTTGATAAAGAAAATACTTGTTAGGTGAAAGAAACATTGGCATCATATGATGATGCGTTGGGAAAATGTAGAGCTTTATTCTTAAATAAATCTAAGGACTACGGGTCTTCATGGCGCATTCTGAGGACTAGTTCTGTGACAGATCAACTCTATATTAAGGCCTCCAGAATTCGAAGCCTAGAAGAAAATGATGTCCGAAAAGTTGATGAAGGAGTCGAGCCTGAATACATCGGCTTAGTGAACTACAGTATTATGGCATTGATTCAACTTGAGCAGGGTCCCTCCGAAGAGCCTGATCTAGATGGTGAAATCCTCGAAAAACTTTACGCCAAGCATGCTGAAGAGACGCGAGACCTTATGATTGCTAAGAATCATGACTATGGTGAAGCCTGGCGGCAAATGAGGCTGAGTAGCATTACTGATCTTATCCTTGTTAAGCTACTAAGAATAAGAAGGATAGAGGACAATGATGGGAAGACCATTGTTTCAGAAGGTTTGGATGCTAACTATCAAGACATCATTAACTATGCATTATTTGCATTGATTAAATTAAAAGAAGCATGACACTTTCAACCATACTAATATACGTCGCGATTGCAGCGGTAATCCTGACAGGCTTAGTCGCTCTACTTAAGAAGGGCCATAAGAACTGGGTCTTGACTTTTTTGCAGAATTACTGCGGCGCATTGTTTATTTTTTCAGGCTGGGTTAAGGCCGTTGATCCTTTAGGCACAGCTTACAAGATGGAGCAGTACTTTGGAGAATTTGAATCAGTATTTGAGCCCACCTGGTTTTCGTTTTTGAGCCCCTTATTTCCCTGGCTTGCGGAATACGCAGTTGCTTTTTCAGTCTTTATGATCATTTTAGAAATCGCACTTGGCATCATGCTGATATTAGGCATCCGAAAAGCCCTAACCTCTTGGGTCTTTTTAGGATTGGTGGCCTTCTTCACAGTTCTTACTGGCTTTACCT
>CAZMYK010000566.1:0-3393 GCA_964570435.1 uncultured Saprospiraceae bacterium
CCGCAAGATTCATGGCAGGTGGCCTTGGGACTTGCTAAGACCTTTGGCGAACAATACGAGGTGAGTGTTGAGGGCTACTACAAGGAAATGAAAAATCTGATTGGCTATACAGAGGGATCATCTTTGTTTAATCTGGGCGATTGGCAAGACCAGGTAACCCAAGGTAGAGGTAATTCTTATGGGGCTGAGGTTTTCATACAGAAAAAGAAGGGTAGATTAACGGGATGGCTAGGCTATACACTTTCGTGGTCTAACCGCCAGTTCGACGATAAGAATTTCGGGCAATGGTACCCTTTCAAATTTGATCGAAGACATGACCTATCGATTGTTGGAATATATCAGATTTCGAAGCGGGTGAGTTTTGCTGCGACGTGGGTCTATGGCACAGGTAATGCTATTACATTTGCTGAATCGCAAGTTCCAGCCTACTTAAATGGTTTCCAAAACTATGAGTATAGTACCTTAATCAACTACTTTAAGGATCGAAATGACTTCAGAATGGGAGACTACCACAGGCTAGATGTTGGCTTTGACTTTACCCGCCAGCGGAAAAGATATAAAAGGACGTGGAGTCTTGGGGCCTATAATGCATATAGTAGAAGAAATCCATTCTTCCTTAATATCGAAACAAGAAATAATTTCAGCGATGGCCAGCAGAATAGCGAGACGGTTCTTAGACAATACAGTCTTTTCCCAATCATTCCATCAATTAGCTATAAAATAGAGTTTTAAGATGAAGAAGTTGATACTAATAATAATAGGAGCAAGCATAATTTTTTATTCTTGCGAGAGTCTCATCATCAAAGATCTTGAATTAGATGATACGGGATTCGAAAAGCAACTTGCGATCCAGTCCCTACTTGATATAGGCAATGATTCAGTGATTGCCCTCATTTCCGAAAACATTTCGATTTTGGAGAATGAGCAAGACATAACGTATCTAGATGCGGATGTTTCTATCTTGAAAGAAGGAGCCGAGTTCGCCAGCTTAGAAAAAGGAATTGATGGTCGCTACTATCACTACTTTGATGATCCTGCAGGAATGAAGGAAGGTGAATATGAGCTGCTGGTAGAAAATACAAAGTATGGAAGCTCTAGAACCAAGACGATAGTGCCTAGCAAAACAGAAATTAAAGATCTTGAATTCAACTACAATGTAGGGACCGACCCACTAGATATGTCTCTCTTTAGTGAAATCACATTCACCATCCTGGATCCTCCAGGAAAGAATTACTATTCTGTGAACCTCGCTAGTCTTACAGGTGAAGTGGATACAGTTACATATGAAGGATCGACTGATACCTTCTTCATTGAATCAACTGTCTACTCTTACCCCACGATACAATTTGACCCAGCAGCATCAATTGCCACCTACTCAGACGACATCTACATCAATGATGAAAGCTTTGATGGTCAAGAATATCAAGTCACTCTCCGTTATTCTTTATTCTTAAATGGTTGGGGTCAAGATGATGAAGAAAAAGTGAGGAAACTTTTGAACTTGCAGTTTGTAGATCATTCCGAAGACTCATTTAACTATATAACTTCTCTAGATCGCTACCAGAATTCGCAAGACTTTGGTTTATTTTCCGAGCCAGTGTCAGTGTACACTAATATAGATAATGGTTTGGGGATTTTCGCAGGTTCTAACAAAACCTCCTACTTGTTTCCCTAGGAGGAGAGATTTAAAAGGAGGAGGCAATTGTGCTAAAAAAACGAGGCACTAGTCGCGGGTCGAAAAGGATAACGAATAGCATGCCATACAAGGCACCATAAAAGTGTGCGTCATGTCCAATCCTGCTGTCTTGATTTCGCGCAGCCCAAGAAGAGTAGATGAGGTAGATCAATCCAAAAATAAAGGCGGGCAAAAATATGGGAATAAAGATGATCCCTAGCCTAGACATTGGATTTAGTAAAATACTGATGAAGACTACCCCTGATATTGCACCAGATGCTCCGATAGCTCCATAAGCTGGATTGTTTCTGTGTTTGAGAAAGGAAGGAATATTCGCTGCAATGATGCAAGTGAGATACATGAGCAGGTACATCACTCCGCCGAATAGGCTACCAAATTTGGCTACAAAGTACTGCTCCACACGGTTACCAAACATCAGAAGGACATAGGCGTTAAAAACAAAGTGAGCCCAACCGCTGTGAAGAAAACCGGAACTTAAGAACCTGATATAGTCCTTACTGCTTTCTTCGGCGAAAGGATAGTGCTTATACCTCTCAAAGAAGGACCTATCGCTAAATCCTTTGTACGAAATAAGACCAGTAAGTACGATTATTCCCAGTGTGAGGTTTAGTTGAATGTCATCCATGACTTGCTTGCTTTCTTATTTACGTAACCTAAAGTGAGGGTAAAGATAGAATCTATGTGCTAATCTTCCAGGGCAGTTGGTAAAAGTGTAAAAATATTGAGTGTTATCGTCACCCTCGTCCATCACCTTGGCAAGATGGCGGGCCTTTTTGAAGCGCTTAGTAGGGCCGCTGTTGGGACTAGAAATTATTCATTGTGGTACTTTTCTCCCCGAAGTATGGTATGTGCACGGTAGAATTGTTCAAGGAAGAAGGTTCTTATCATTTGGTGAGAAAAAGTCATCTTCGACAAAGAAAGTTTTTCCTGAGCTCGCTGATATATGCGCTTGTGGAAACCATAGGCTCCACCGGTCAAGAAGATAACTCTCTTGTATGTACTGCGTTGCAAATCCGCTATTTTCTTTGAAAACTTCATTGAAGAGTATTCAAGACCTTTCTCATCTAATAGAATTAGGTAGTCTTGGTCTAAGCATTGTCCAAGTATCATCTCTGCTTCTTGACTTTTGATTATTTCAATCTCCCTTCCTTTGGACTTAACATCAGAAAATACTCTGTAATTCAGTTTTGTATATCTCTGAAGCCGTTTTAAAAACTCTCCCTCAGCAGAAATGAGGTACTTTTCCTTTGTTTTTCCGATGACCCAATATTCAAATTTCATTGTATTCCTTTAGAAAGTGTTAAATTAACACTATCTTACTTTCGTTTAATGTTAGGACCTCAAATTTAGTAATTCTAAATATGTAGACAAATGGCAAGGAATAACAAGATTGTTGATGCACTTTCTCCAATTGATGATGAATTGAAGTTAGCCTTCACTGTAGATTGTGTGATTTTTGGGTACGACAATGAGGACTTGAAAGTTTTAACTATTGAATGTAATATGGATCCCTTCATGGGTATGACTTCCCTGCTCGGAGACTTCATCACGGAGGCGGAGGATGCCGATACTGCTGCAAAAAGAATACTAAAGTATTGTACTGGTAATGAAGAAATCTATCTTGAAGAGGTGAAGAGTTTTAGCAAACCTCGACGTCATCCCTTCGGTAGGGTGATTACTATAGCTTTCTACTCTCT
>CAZMYK010000567.1:0-3391 GCA_964570435.1 uncultured Saprospiraceae bacterium
ATTAGTTCAGATGGTGGAGGAGGTTATGGATACAAAGCTTCAGGTCATCGAAGGACGCAGTTTTATGAAAACACCATTAATATCACTGGTGGTTTTGGCATAGAGTCTGCGCACGAAAATGAGTACGAGTTTGAGGTATTTAATAATTCAATCAATAAGTGCCTTTCAGTTCCTAAGTCAGGTCAGCAAGGCGATCCTGCAGATGGTGGATATGCATATTCCATTTGGATCCATCACAATGAGCTCTTTGATAGCTATACAATCGAAGGACCAAGAAATCATATGATTGTAAGTCACAATTTCATCGATATTAACAAGGTCAATGGAAGAGTCTACACTTGCCATGGGGGCGAAAATACAGGTCCAGTTTACATACACAACAACGTCATATTGAATCTTGACAGATCCTTCGTTTGGAAGAACAATGGGAATATAGATAGTATATACATGTACAACAATACGATCTTTTGCGGTCCAGCTGACGGAAGAAGGGGAGCCTTAGTTGACCTTGGCCCTTTTAATAATGGAAGAAGTGCCAAAGGATGGGTGTTCAAAAACAACATTGTTGTCGCTCCTGAAGATAAGCGACGAAATCTTCATTGGCCTGGTGACCAGCAAGCTGCGAATCTCACTGCAGAACATAATCTACTTGTTAATGTGGACTTAGTCCCTGAAAATGTATTCAATATTGTCGATCAGCTACCTGATTTTAAGGAATATGGAGCGAAGCCTTTCCCCTATTTTACCCCTGATTGTCCAAGTGCCAACATCATCGATTCCGGTATTGATGTGGGGCTTCCATTCATTGCTTCGCATCCCGATATTGGAGCCTATGAGTACGATATTACAAAGGAAGCACGACTTCCTTGGGATTCGCTGATGAATCTGATACCAGGGGTAATTGAAATTGAGCACTATGATATCGGTGGAAAAGATACAGTATACCATGACTTGGATCCTAAAGCTGGAGATCTCACCTTCAGACCTAATGATGAAGTTGATGTCTGCACCTACCAAAATGCTAGCGCTGGATACGCGGTTTGTGACTTTGAAAGTGAAGAATGGTTAGAATATAGCGTAGAAATTGAAGCAGGAATATATACGATTAGTATGACAAGGTCGGCAATATCCGCATCGGATGATTCTATTAAGCTCACCCTGGATGGAGAACTGATTGCGTCTTTTACCAATATGCCCTCCACTGGTGGTCAAGAAATATTTGAGGAAATTACAATATCAGAAATCGTGCTTAGTGAAGCTACATGCCAAATGTTGAGAATAGTAAGTACAGGAGAAATTGGTCATTTGGACAAGATCACTTTTACTAGAAATGGGCCCATACCAGTATCGGGTATAGTCTTAGAAAACTGTCCAGAGGCACCACTGATATCTACCCTCGACTATCAATTCGAAGTATCCGTGATTCCAGTGGATGCTGCCAATCAGGTGCTGACTTGGTCGAGTTCAGATGAATCTTTGTTGGAAGTTTCGGACATCGGCTTGGCAACGGTCGCTGAAAGTCATGGATCTGCGGAAATTACGGTTACTTCTGAGGATGGAAGCTTTACCCAGACCTGCATTGTGCAAGTAGATAGTTCGGGCCAGACACCCTATTCCTACAAGTATCATAGCATACCAGGCAAAATTGAAGCGGAACATTATGATGAAGGTGGAAATGGAATCGCCTACAACGATGGAGTAGATGTAGATCAAGATTGTCACATGCGAATGGATGATGTCGATACTCAGACATGCCAAGACCTTGGTGGGACCTGCAATACAGGTTGGACTGATGTCGGTGAATGGTTAGAGTACAGTGTTAAAATTGAGCCCGGTGTATATAGAGCTATGGCAAGGATGGCATCCAATAACAATAAGGGTAGAATGAGATTGTCGATAGATGGTGGTGAGTCCATCGCTTTGTTTCGCACTCCTGGAGAAAGCAGTGGATGGCAGGACTGGGAAACGGATACCGTTAGTAACATTCCAATGCCGGGAGGTACTCACATCCTTCAATTTTACTATGAAGAAGCACAATTTAATTTTAACTATTCAGAATTCGAAAGACTTGGCGATTGTGAATGTCAAGTCACCTCTAGCAACTGTAGTCGCTCGAACATTCCAAGCGAAAATGAAAACACATGGATTGGTCCTGCGGAAGGCGACTGGTTCAGCAGCCCATGTAATTGGAGCAAGGCATGTTTCCCCACAAGCTGTGATGACGTATTGTTGAACAGAAGTAAAGTTACTATTGGGGCAGGTGAATCTGTAGAATGTAATCAACTAGTCTTATCCCCATCTTCTGATGTCATAGTGAAGGAAGGTGGAAGCTTGCTGATCAAGAATTAATGGGTCGATCATCTTCCGCCCTTTATAAGGGCCAACAATTTAGACCAAATAGCAGTCGTCCTACATTCTGCTCCTTTCGTCATTGACATCAGTACCCTTCACGCGCTTTTTCTTCCCTTCACCGAAATTGTATATGACAGAAAGAGAGAAGCGCCTAGTTTCCCATCGATTCCTCCACTGGGTGGTCACATTATTTTGAACGGTAATGCTCCGCCATTGATTCGTTTTGAAGACGCTATAAGCTCGGAAGCGAACGGCCAGTTTTTTATCCAAGAAGTATTTTCTCATGCCAAATGACATATCGTAGGACGGCAGGTAAACAGAGATTCCCGACCTACTCCTCGATCGATAAAAGCTATTCCAAGTAAGGGTCCAGTCCTTGGGAAGTTTGAAGGTCTGGTCAATGCTAGCGTACCATCCCGATCCACTTCTATCAAAGGATACCTCTGCGAGATCTGATTGTACTCTTTCGTAAGAGGCATCTCCATAGAATTGCAAATTCCACCATGATTTAGGACTGGCATTCAAACTAATAGAGGTTCCTATACTTGTCGAAGAAGCAATGTTATCTACATAGCTAGTTGTAACCTTTGTTTCTGGGTCATACAACATCACATCTAAGGTCGACTCGTCTTCGAAATTAGCGTATGCCGAGATGGACTGCTGGCCCTTGTAAACCCAAGTAGCTTCGAAGGCATTAGTGAAGGTAGGTCTCAATCTAGGATTTCCGACTTCGACATTGTAGGTATCTATGTAATCAAAGAAGGGGTTAAGATCAATGTATCTTGGACGATCGATTCTTCTGCTGTAGGAGAATTTGTATTGGTGATTTTCTTGGGTATTGTTGATGCTAAAGGAAGGGAAGAAGCTGAGGTAGTCGTCGGCGTTTACTTCGCTAGTGGTAATTGAATTTGCAGTGAAGTTGATGTATTCAGCTCTTAGGCCTCCTTGTAGGTTCCATTTTTTCCAATCTGCATTTGCAATAGCATATCCTGCAATGATAGATTCGTCATAGAGCAATTCATTGCTACGTCTGTCATTC
>CAZMYK010000568.1:0-3391 GCA_964570435.1 uncultured Saprospiraceae bacterium
TTGAATAACACGCGCCTTGACTTCCGATTTTTTGTCGGTAGATACTACTTCAAACTCACCTGGGTTTTCGCCCGGGCCCAGAATATCAACTATGCCCGTTGCAGCAGTTATCTCCGAAACATTTACATAATCATCCTCAACTTGCACTTCTAACTGAATAGAAACACAGACCATTTCTTGAAATCCTAAACTATCACCCGTTGGGAAGGTTTCGATGGCCAATGTTGCTTGCCCTGTGACCATGTCATAGTTCCATCCTGCCGAACCTTGGCCTTGGTTAAATGCATTATCTACATAAGTATAGCCAGAAGGGATGTAATCTACAATACCAATACTATCGGTGTAAACCATATTTTGATTGCTCACACAAATCTCAAATTGTGCAATATCTCCAGTTGTGTATGGGTTGTTGATTGGATTTAACATTTTCGTCAGTGCTAAATCAAATACTGTTATCGCTGCTGGATCATGATCATCTTGCGAGCCAGGATCTCCATCTCCTCCACTCATAAGGTCATTGTCACCAGTCTGGTTGGGAAATGTTCCCTGCTCATTTGAGGTACTACTTCCAGGATCTGAATCAATGTCATTTCCAGGCATCATAGTGCTGGCATCAATAGCTGACTCAATGTAGCCAAAGTTTCTGTACCAAAGGTTCGGATCAATGCCAGCACAATCTGTTGCAATGGAACCCGAAGGCTTTAGCACCAACTCTAATTGTAGGTTCACCATTCCACCTGCAGGGATCATAGGTATCGTTTGCATAAGGACTGGGCCAGAGCCAGACCATCCATTGTTCGAGGTATAGTTAAATCCGCACGGGAAGGTATCTGTTACAACTACCATTTCTGCATCGATCGTTCCTTGATTGAAAACTGTGATATTGTAAGTAATGGGGTCGCCAGCAGAATAGGTGCCATCCATCGGTATGCTTGCTGCATCGATCGTCTTATTAAGAGCTAAATCAAATACTGGAACACTTGCTGGATCTGCATCATCTTCATCACCAGGTGCTAAGCCGTCTCCATCCGTTCCGGAGCCATCTCCACTGGTAATGCCATCTGCTGCACTATCTGGACTACTAGCATCCGCTCCTGGGTCATTAGTTGGGTCCTGATCTGGTGTAGAATCCATATCATCTGCACCGCTTAGTCCTGCCTGATCTAAAGAAGCGCTAATTTCTGCATGATTTACTAGATTTTCGGCGTTTGCACCTGCAACAACAGTCAAGCCGATGTCATAAAATACAGTATCTCCTGCTGGAATCGGTAATCTCCCGGCATCTGTTGCTGTAGTAGCAGTAAGAACTGCCATACCCATCGCTGGACTAGCCCATAGAACATCTGATGAAGCGCCTAGCGTGCTTTGATCATAACCTGTGTTGATGTAATCCGTTACTTCGATGCTATCTAAAGGTGTATTTCCCTGATTTACAACAGCAATCCGAAAAACCACTTCATTCCCTACCGAGACAGCTGTGATAGGCATCACTAATTCTTTGTATAGTGCAACATCATGCTCCGCAATGAAAAATCCAAAGTCAATAGAGTGATTGACTGTACCAGAAGGACCAGTGCTTAGCGGTGAATACGGAAGATCATCAAATGTAAAACCAGTCTCCATCGCAATTTCTCCATTGCTATCGATAAGTGAGTCAACTGGTGTGTTTGTTGAATCTATTGTGAGTGTATACTGTTCTCCTGCAATTGTAAGTTCGTCATTCATAAACTGGTCAAGCCCAGCTACAACAAAGTAATCTGCATTTGGACCTAAACTTGGAGTCGTGACGGAATTGAAAAAGTACTGGCCACTGGCATCTGTCATTGTTGTATCTAGGGCATTACCTAAGGAATCATAGAGCACCATTGTTACGCCAGCAAGAGCCATTTCGCTAGGGTCTTGAATACCGTCAACATCGTCATCAATCCAGACATAGTTTCCTATTTCAATCAATGGGGCACAGCCAAACTCCATATCACCAAGACCATTGGTTTTTAAGAAGGTATTGCCGTTCCCGCCGGGCCCATTTATCCAAAAAATATCATATGCTCCTACATACTCTCCTGTGGTCAAGTCGTAGGAGTGTGTTCCACCTGCATTAAAATTGTTGGTAATAAAGTCCCCTTCTCCATCTACGGCCACTGCATCAAAAGCAGTAGAAAGTACTTCATTTGTTCCAGGTAGGATCAATAGCCCCCCTTGGGAAGATTCCTTACCATTCGCACCGGGGCTGGGGTTCTCTCCATTAAAGTTGTCTCCTGCAAAAAACTCCATGCCTCCAGGCCCACTGTTCGGAAAAGAACCAACACCAGTCAATCCTCCACAGCTTCCATCATTCTCCAATGTATAGTTCGTTCCATCGAAGCACGCCTTCAGAATATCGCCACCTGATCTTATAAAAGCATTGTTCCCAGGTCTATATCTAGCAGAAAGTGCTTGATCTGCGTACTTATCGCGAAATCCCAGTACCATATCACCATTGTCCGCAAATTCTATGTCGGATAAAATGGGTTGTGGATTAAGGAATGAAGTGCCATCATTGAGGTCCCATGGGTTAAATGTGAATGCTCCTCCATTGCTATTGTTGTTTCGTGTGTAATCCAAGGGCTCAACAAGCACCTCAGTAAACACTCCTCCTGAGAATGACCAGACGATCATCATAAGATCAGTAGCGTTTCCTGTGCTCTCAGCAGAACAAACAGCACCCACGAAGAGTGTCCCATCACTTCTTCTACTCAATGCAAATGGCCTAAGATCAGCATCAGCGCATCCCATTACTGAAGGAATAGGGTATCTATTAATCGTAGCCATAGTTAGCGGACCTGTTGTAGGAATCTCATACAATTGCTTGTCTGCTAGATTCATGGCAAAAAGTGTCATCCCATCTTCAGTGATATCAATATCACCAAAAGACATTTTTGAAATAAGTGGCAAAGAAGCGTCATCAAAGTACAAATCACCTCCATTATTGGGATCATGCGGATCTGTTCCAGCTGTCCCAGCACCGAATACTGCGTTGAGGTCGACAAATAATTCAGGAGTAGGATCTTCGGCAAATGGATCTCTGATGATATATATTGCACCCGGACCATCGGGTCCAAATGGCATTTGTCTTCTTAAGAATGCACTGGTATAAAGATCAGTATTCACATCATCAAAAGCGGCACCCTGGACTGCTCCAACTTCATCAAGTGTCGCAATGTAGTCAGGCCTCGGTCCTCTGTTGGCGCTTAGGGCATTTTCGTCTGTCCAAAGTGCATCAATATTTCCGTCTGGATCTGTGGTATACTCATATGGAAACCTCACTAATACGCCTGCATCCCCAGGGATATTATTTGTACCAGTGGGAGTTCTATTTGGTGCAATAAAGCACGGCACAAAAACGGCGGGC
>CAZMYK010000569.1:0-3382 GCA_964570435.1 uncultured Saprospiraceae bacterium
CATGGATCAGCTTTGGAGAGATTCCAGTTTCTTCTTGATTGATGGTCTAGCGATCTCTAGGAAATTACTTTGGAGATAAAATGATAGGTCATTGACTTTCTTCATAGCGACGGGCACTACGATCATGTCCTATGTTTGCCGCCTGCTAAATTTATCTATGTCAATTTACCTCTAAAAGCTTTCATTGGTGAGCTCCATATTAGCAATTGCTCCTGCCAGGTTACCTTGATAAATGGCATTCGGAATTGAACGTATCATGGTAGAGTTGTCACCACATGCATAAACACCTTCAAGGGTCGTTTTTTGAAATGGATCGACTTTGATATATCCCTGATCATTCAATTCGCAACCGAGTAAGAAAGGTATATCAGAATGTTGTTTGAAAGGCAGCACACCATAAGCTGCCTGAAAAGTTTCTTTGCTGCCATCTTTGAAATGGATAGTGTCTAATTGTCCATTCTTATGTTCTATTTCAGCGATTTCTTTTTCGATTATATTAATGCTGTGCTGATCTAGTTTTTGCAACTGATCTGCATCGAATTTTGCTTTTCCTGAAGTTATAATTGAAAGATCATTGCTTAGATTTTTGACCAAGGGGGCAAGATGAAAGGCTTTTTCTCCATTAGCAATAATTGCAGTTTTTTGATTGCGAATTTCGTAGCCGTGGCAATAGGGACAATGTACAACAGAAATTCCCCAACATTCCGAAAACCCTTTTATATCTGGCATGGTATCTTTGATTCCCGTTGCAAACACAAGTTTCTTCGTTGTGAATACTTCTTTTGATTGAGTTCTAATCACAAAGCCTTCTTCCACTTTTTCACCACCCACGGCATACCCTTTTAGAAACTTAACGGTATCATATTGCAGTACTTGTGATTTGGCTTTTGCAGAAATTTCGTGTGGTTGCACTCCGTCGTGAGTGATAAAATTGTGAGCATGTGGGGTCTGTCTATTACAAGGCATACCTCCGTCGATAATTAGAATATTTCGCAATGAACGGCCTAAGGACATTGCAGCGGATAGACCAGCGTAACTACCACCAATGATGATTACTTCAAAATTGTTGCTGTCATTCATAGAATTGTATTTTGAAAAAGAATTTTAGGATATAGGAAGGGTCATTCCCAGGGATGTAATACCTAATTGTTTGATTATTTCTCTTCTATTCATATACGAAGTGGACTTCATCCTGAAGATTGAATTCTTCGAGGGTTTAATTAGAGCTAATAGCAAAGTGACTCCTGTCAATTATTCCAAGGGTAAATATAGTTACTAAATGCAACAATGTTGCATTTAGAAGATAGAATTGACGTTCTAGGATTTACCTTGCTACTGGATAAGTTCATCCAACTGTAGATAGCTCCAAGAGGTTCTATTGGATATGAATTTCACATTTTAGTCTGGGTTTCGTAAAGAGGGGTGACGTTTAATTCTACCATTAACGCATATACCTTAGGCCTTCGTATTTATATACTTCATGAGTGATCAAGTCAGTCACCGATTTTCTATTCCTTATAGATTTTGTAGATATAGTACCTATTTTCAGCAGTCTCAATTTTGATAAAGTAGAATGCTGATGGCAAGTGCGATAAATCTAAACTTGTCGTGTTTTCTTCTAGTACCAATTGGCCAAATAGATTATAAACCTTAGCACTTTCAATCGCAATTTCTGATTCAATATATAGCTGGTTATTAGTGGGATTTGGGAAAATATGGGGCCTTTTTTCTAAGAAGAAAGATTCATTTTTAGAGACGGTGCTACTTATTGGTGAATCGTTTTCATTAAGAATTTCAGGTGCTTTTAGGTAGGCGATAAAGGCACTTTCTCCATCAAAAGTTGCCCTTCCCCAATTGGGCATATTGGAGACAGGAACATCATCTTCAATACCTAGATGTTTCCCAACGATTACTAAACCTTCAGCAGTCTTAAATGCATTGTACAGTTCAACATTTAATGCTGGCTGTGCTGCTAAGGTATCCCATCTTCCTCGAACAATGCTGCTATATAATGGAAGAGAAAAATCTGAATTGTACTGACGAACAAATGATGACCAGGCGGAAAACCCATTATAATAGGGGTTTGGCATATCCATGTAAGCGTTGCTGGTTGTCATAGGACGTCTAGCGATGCCCAATATGATAACAGATCCATCGGCAGATACCTTAACCGAGTTGCGGGCCAGTCTGGTTGTATTTAGCTCCACCCATCCACTATTAGGGTCAGGCCAGCCATTGAGCAATGGATTAGGATGAGGGGAGCCTAATCCAGAAGTATTCTGTCCCATTTCTGCGACATAAGTACTATGCCGTAAGTCGCCATTATTAGTGTTTAGTTTTCCTAACCAACTAATATGAATATTACCTGCAGTCCCTGTAAATTGATTTTGATAACTTGAAATAGATGGATCCTCATAAATGGTATTTCCTTCCCAAAGGTTCTCTACATTATTTCCATGGCATCTCGCATTGACGACTAGGGTACTATTTGGGTTGGCTACCGAATAATCAATTGCCAAACCGTCAATATATTGATCAGGAGAAGAATTGAACATGGCACTATCTGGTCTAATTTCATGATACAACCTCGACCACCATAATAGTGCGCCAGTGCGATCCATTTTCATAACAGCAGGTTCAAAATCAGGGTTGCCATTAGGCAAAATGCTCTTTGTATTGAAGCCTACATACAAATCGTCACTTCTTCGATCGACGCAAACAGAAGAAGGACCATAAGTAGAACCGCCTCCAGGGCTGTATCCAGTATAACCAGGTCCATTCGTAGGAGCATGACCATTCGGGTCACAAGGACCATTAAATAGAACATCAAGTGGCCATTTCCCTTGTTTTGATCCTCCATTGCCATCTGGTGAAATGAGATCATATTCCTCTTGGGTCCAAGAGCGCAAGTTGCAACGGGCATCACGTTTGAATACAATTCCGCTAAAGCTAATTTCCTCAATTCCATTTGGATAACTACTGGCTGGAGTTCCCCTAAACTCTCCACCACCAACTTTCCAATGTGTTCGCCAATTTTCTACAACATCTCGGCTACCTTGTTTATTCAAGCGATACATCGCAGACCAATCCCAATCATGTGAGTCTCCTCTGATAAAATAAACTCGTCCCTGAGAATCAACATCCCATGGATGATACAATTTAGGATAATCGCCATCCTTACATTTAACATTGTATGTCCATTCAAATCCAGTTGGACTACCATTGACAAAATTATTGTCTAGTTTGCCAATAAAAAAACCTCCTTCATCAGCATCTTGTGTATTACCACTGATGTACATGTCACCAGTTTCTTTTCTAGGTTCATTAGTGGTTTTAATAAAGCGAATATCCTCAACTCCTCCTACAGGAATATATACAACAT
>CAZMYK010000570.1:0-3382 GCA_964570435.1 uncultured Saprospiraceae bacterium
GGATGATTTTGGATATAATATTGTGGAAGACCCTGTACATGTCCATGATTTCCAAGCCACCATGCTTCACTTACTGGGCTTGGACCATGAAAAATTAACCTACAAGTACCAAGGAAGAAGATTTAGATTGACAGATGTGCACGGTAAAGTGGTTAAAGAACTATTAGCATAAAAATATTAGAATGCAGCGAAGAAATTTTATTAAGAGGACGATGGCCTTGACAGCGGGGAGCTATGCTATGTCGCAATTGTCCGCGCTACAAATGTGCAGTGGACAAGCAGTTGAGGACTTGATTATAGGTCATGGAGATTTCCGATACAAGGTTGATCTTCATTGGGGAGCACTGAATGCCCAACATGTGCCTGTGAAGAATTGCCATGAAATGGTCCAAGACAGTAAAGGTAGAATCATCTTGCTAACTGACCACACAAAGAACAATGTGATCATTTACGACAAATCGGGAGCGTTAATAGAAACATGGGGCACTTCCTACCCAGGTGCACATGGCCTCACAATCAACAATGAAGGAGGGGAAGACTTTTTATACATATGTGAAAACCAATTGCATTGTGTGATCAAGACTGATATGAAGGGGAAAGAAATTTGGAGACTTCCGTATCCAAAAGAAACGGGACTATACGAGGACGAAACTAAATATGTTCCTACCGAATCAGCAATAGCGGCAAATGGAGACATATACGTTTCTGATGGTTATGGATCACAGTACATCATCCAATACAATTCCAAGGGAGAGCTGATTCGGACTTTTGGTGGTAGAGGAGATGGCGATGAGCACTTCGAGAACTGTCATGGAGTGGCAGTTGACACAAGAAATGGCAAGGAAGAATTAATGATTACAGCTCGTCAGCAGAACAAGTTTAAGAAATTTTCTATGGATGGGAACTTACTAGAAGTAATTGACCTTCCTGGCGCATGGGTTTGTCGACCAGTCTTCCACGGAGATCAACTCTATGTCGCTACCATATGGTCAGAGGACAAGAAGGAGAATTCTGGTTTCGTGAGCATCCTAGACAAAGACAACAAATTGGTTTCAGCTCCATGTGGTAATGCACCAGTCTACTCAAATGGGAAGCTAGAACCCATGAAGCAAGAGCGGGCCTTGTTCCAGCACCCACATGATGTGTGCATCGACGATGATGAAAATATATATGTAGCCCAGTGGAATTCTGGGAATGTGTATCCCATTAAGCTTAACAGAGTATAAGAATGCTTGACCTAATTAGCCGATTTCACCCGCTTGTCATTCACTTGCCTATCGGAATTCTAGCGATGGTCTATCTCTTGGAAATGAGAGCCAGAATTAAAAAGGATAGGATGGAAAGCGTCCATTCTTTTGTGCTTTTGATGGCCGGCATCACAGCAACCTTGTCGATACTTACTGGACTCTTACTGGTGAGAGATGGTGACTACTCAGGTGACCTCGTTTTCAATCACAAGTGGGCAGCTATAGCCCTCGGAGTAGTATGCTGGGGTCTCTACTTTTTTAATCGAAGCAGCAAGACGAAATTGTATACTTGGACCCTACTTGTGTCAGGTGCTCTTTTAGCATACACAGGTCACATGGGAGGAAGCATTACCCATGGTGAGGATTTTCTATTAGGACCTCAGAAGGCCGCTCCCAAAGCGGATCTCGCGTCAGCGGTCTTGTATACCGATGTCGTACATCCGATTTTTGAGGAAAAGTGCATTTCATGTCACAATGCTAGTAAGCTGAAAGGCGAGCTCAACATGAGTAAACCAGAACTTTTGCTTAAGGGTGGTGAAAACGGTACTGCAATTTTGGTGGATCAAGCGCTTGAAAGTCTTTTATGGAAAAGAATAAATTTACACCCAAGTGCGGAAGAACATATGCCTCCTGAAGGCAAGAAGCAACTGACAGAGGATGAAATTGTAATTTTGGAATGGTGGCTCAAAGATGGTGCTGACTTTGAGAAATTACTGGTAGAAACGGACTCCTATGAAGAGCATAAGGAGCTGGTTGAAAAATACCTTGCTCCTCCAGAAGTTGATATTTTTACGAATATGAACCCTCCAGATAGTGCTATCTTGGGGCGGTTGTCTAGCAAGGGAATAAAGCTATATCCTATAAGTTCAGGAAGTGCTGCAGTGTATGTCAATTTTTCAAACCGACAAGACCTCAAGTCGTCTGACTTTAAGGCCCTGAGGAAGATCAAGGACAATATTTCACACCTCAATCTTGCATCTACTAATCTAAGTGATGACCTTGTTTCCAGTTTAGGCATGTTTGAAAACCTGCAAAAACTAGAGATTCAAAATACTGAGATCACCTCTAAAGGCATAGAAAGGCTTAAGGACTTTTCCTACTTAAAGACATTGAATGCCTACGGAACAAGAATAGATTCAAGTGTTCTTGCTACCATAATTGACCTCCCTCAACTTCAAAATATCTATCTGTGGAAGACAGATTTCAAGCCAGCAAATGTGGAATCACTACTTCAAGAACGACCCTTACTCAATGTGGTCTACAATGTAAACCAAGAATTCTTGAAAGATGCCCGTCTTCGTCCTCCGTTTATTAGGTCGGAGACAGAAATATTTATTGATTCAATGGAGGTGGAACTCGATATTAGCTTCAAAGATGTAGATATCTTATATGCTGTAAATGGGGGAGCGGAAAAGAAGTATGAAGGACCATTTAATATATACAAGACTAGCGAAATTGTCACCTATGCAAAAAAAGCAGGATGGGAATCTAGCGAAAAGGCAAGTAAGACTTTAATTATGAAGGGGCTGAAGATCGAAGATGTAAAATTGCATAACCAACCTCATAAAAAGTACGTTAAGTATGCCGGAGCAAAACTTCTTAACAATGTAGTTGGAGGAAGGAATTATGATGATGGTCAATGGATTGGTTATGAAGGTAGTCATGCTAGAATGACCATACAACTAGATAAAACAAGTGATGTCACTGAGCTTACCTTGGGCGCCCTGGAGTCAACAGGTAGTTATATTTTCTATCCTAAGGCAATTAAAGTAAGCTTGAGTGAGGGCGGTAAGAAATTCAAGGAGGTAGCATCAGAATCTTATGCCATAGTGGAGGAGCCCTCCATTCGAGGTAGGAAGAATTTCACCTTGAAATTTGAAAAAAGCAAGGCTAGATGGGTTAAAGTCGATGTCTTGTCCCACCTAAGTAATCCAGATTGGCACTCTGCTCCAGGGGCTAAGAATTGGATTTTTATAGATGAACTCATAGTAAATTAACAACATAGAATGAACAGTAATGAAAAGATGTTCAAGAGGCACGAAAGAATTCCGACAAGGATATTTGATAGTGCAGGCTTGGCTGCAAAACAAATTGCGAGAGAAATATCTGATTTGATTTTAGAACGGCAGGCCGAA
>CAZMYK010000571.1:0-3379 GCA_964570435.1 uncultured Saprospiraceae bacterium
GGAACAAAATGGGGTTATGTAGTAGATATCAGCTCGTGGGCTTCCCTAGAACCACTTTTTTTCGCAGAAGGGAAAGTTAACTATGAATTCAATTACCGAAACTTAGGTCTCGGCATTATTAGAAATTTTGGTGTCAATAGAAATCTGGAAATTGGTGGTAATTTCTTTGTAGAAGACTATCAAAAAGCAAGTCAACAGGACTTACTAGATGCTCCAGGACCCGAATCGCTTATCCAGCCAAAGTTTTTAGCCAAGACCATATTTACTGAAAATTTCATTAATTACGACTTCTTTCTTTTAGATGGATACGATTGGAGGGTTACCATGCAGAATGTCTACAACATTAGAGAATCCAATTTCTTCCACATCGCACAATTGCAGGTCCGAAGATTTATAAGTCAACCGCGATTTGGAAACTTAGCAATGCGATTCCGCCTTGCCTTTTCCACGAACAATTATTCGCCATTTGCTCCTTTTGTAGCAGACAGCTACGTTAATCTAAGAGGCGTTGGTAATAGAATAGACAGAGGTACTGGACAGGCTGTATTTAACATTGAGTATCGGAAGACCTTATTGAGGTCCTACCCTTTTGGAATCCAATTTGTGGTTTTCTCGGATTTGGGAACTTGGAGGACGCCCGGCGGCAGTTTGCAAGAAATGGTGCAGAGATCATCACTTAAGCAGTTTGTCGGAGGAGGTTTTAGAGTAATCTACCAGCAGGTCTTTGGTGCAACGTTAAGAGTGGACTATGGCGTGGATGTATTTAATCCAGACCAAAGAGGATTTGTCTTTGGCCTGGGTCAATATTTCTAAAACTAATCGTAAACTTCTATTGTAATAATCTCATCTCCTTGCCTAATGTCATTGACAATGTCTTGGTCATCTTCATCGTGAACCTTTCCGAACACTGTGTGATTGTCATCCAACCAAGGTGTCATCACGTGCGTCACGAAGAATTGCGAACCATTCGTGCCGGGTCCAGCATTGGCCATTGAAAGAATGCCTGGCGAATCATGCGTAAGGTCCTCGTGGAACTCATCTTGGAATGTATAACCAGGTCCACCTGCACCTGTTCCTTGAGGGCAACCTCCCTGGATCATAAAGTCTGGAATGACTCTATGAAAACTAAGGCCATCATAATATCCTGCTTTGGCTAGGCCAACAAAGTTAGCAACCGTATGTGGAGTTTTAACCGCATACAAGTTAATCTTGATGTCGCCTTTCGAAGTTTTAATGACTGCTTTAATGTCCTTTTCAAATGAAGCCGATTGAATTTTTTCCAGCATTTCCTGCTTATTAATCTTGTCTACTGCACTCATTTATTTATATTTTGAATGCAAAAATAGAAAATGCAAGCATACAAAGTGAGATTTATAGAAACGTCTTTTTCAACGAAATTCAAATATGCATCCAAGTATGGTATGTTAGATGGACATCAATCGGCGATCAACCTAGAGGCCTTCCTAGAAGAGGAGTACAGAAATGGCTACGATCTGGTAAGTATCACACCCTTTGTGTCAAATGAGGCACCCTCCAAGTATAACTATCCAATAGCAATAACTTCTGGTTACAATATCGTATTAAGAAAAATCTAGGGACTGATAACAAGGTGCTGTCCTATCCTTAAAGTAGATTTAGTAGAGACACTACTTTTATTCATCTTAACAAGGTCGCTGACCCTCATTCCATTACTTCGAGCTATTCCCCAGAGTGTGTCACCTCTCCTTACTACATGAACCTTCCTTGCCCGCTTGTCATATCCTTTAGCTAGGTCAAGGCTCGTAAGAATCTCATAGCGTCCCTTTCGGTAAGAACTATGACTGAGAGGATCTATAAGACTCTTAGTCACCCACATAGAATCAGCATAGATTTTTGGGTCCTCGAAATCAAGAAGGTATTCGGGATTGATACAGATTCCCTTATGTCGGATTTCCATATGCAAATGGCTACCCCTTGCATTGCCACTTGCTCCTCCAAGACCCAAGGTCTGACCTTTTTCCACGAAATCATTTGTCCTTACTGAGTATTCCGACAGGTGCGCATAAACCGTTTCAATGTCATTCTCATGTCTAACAATCACAGTCTTTCCATGTCCACGACTGTACCCTACGAATCGCACCTGTCCTGAAAGAATGGTTCTTACGGGGTCTCCAACTTCCAGGTCAATGTCGATACCTCGATGGGGCCCCCTTCTTCTTCGTCCAAAGCGTGAAGTTATATACATTTTATGGTCCACAGGCGGTTGATAACTACGATCGGGAAAGTCAAGCCTAAATGGTCTTTTGATCTTAATGTCCTTGTAAGGATTAACCTGTAAGGTGTCCCAGAAATCTGTTGCAATTGGTGCAACATAATGCGAGTCCAATTCTTTTCTTAGGTGATTGTAGTCTCTTTCGCTTAATATTTCTTTGGTAGAGGAATTAAGAAATGCGGTCCGTCCATCCAAGATGATCCGTTCGAAACTGATGCTATCGGATGGTAGAGCTTTTTCGTCCTGTCCTGCCAATTGGGAAATGGCAAAAACAATAAGTAATATTGGCGTTTTGTAAATGGCAACCATAGTTTTAGGTGCAGCAAATTTAACAAAATCTAGGAAATCGAATAATTTGCCACCTAGAGCGGCAACAATACTTACTTTGTGCAAGGCCATGGTCTAATTAATTTCACCCGTTCATTCCCTTAGCAGCTCAATATCACACTTCGTATATTGCTCTCAATTTTCTTAAACCTCCGATCAAATCACCTTATGCAATTAGAGATAGTCTATGAAGATGCAGATCTCGTGGCCATTAATAAGCCACATGGCTTACTTGTTCATAGAACTAAGATTGCGGCAGACGCTGACATATTTGCCCTGCAACTCTTAAGGGATCAAATCCAATGCAAGGTATATCCTTGCCACCGTATTGACCGTAAGACATCTGGTGTCCTCCTTTTTGCTAAGAATAAGGAAACAGAAAAAGCAATCCAGAAAGAGTTTATGCTTCACAAAGTTGACAAGACTTACCACGCAATTGTTAGAGGTTGGGTTCCAGACAGTCAACTCGTAGATTATGCCATTGCCGAGCAGGGTAAGGAGAAGAAGGAGGCTCAAACAAGTTTCAAGTGTTTGCGAAGATTCGAGATCGACCTTCCACTTGGGAAATTTAACACCTCAAGGTATAGTCTAATAGAAGTAAATCCACGAAGTGGAAGATTCCATCAGATTAGAAAGCACATGTCTCATATATTTCATCCCATCATTGGTGACCGTCCGCATGGCTGTTCCAAACAAAACCGGATGTGGAAGTCTATTTTCAATATGACATCAATGATGCTACACGCTTCTAATCTGCGGTTTAGTATAGGCGAACGCTATCCGCCGCAAAAAGCAAGTGCA
>CAZMYK010000572.1:0-3378 GCA_964570435.1 uncultured Saprospiraceae bacterium
CTCTGTTCCGGGGTGTGGCTTGACCGAAGTTGTAACCAGAACATGGACAGCGACAGATGCTTGTGGGAATACGGCAACTTGTTCAGCGACAATAGAAGTTGTGGATACAACTCCACCGACAATTACTTGTCCCGCAAATATTACAGTTGAATGCGATGAGCCCACCGCTCCAGCAGATACAGGAATGGCAACAGCAACAGATGCTTGTGATTCTGCTCCAGTCGTTATTTTTAGTGATGTTAGTACTCAAGGACAAGGATGTTTAGCTTATAGCTATATCATTATCCGAACCTGGACAGCGACGGATGATTGTGGAAACTCTTCAACTTGTAGTCAAACGATTACCGTCCAAGATACATCACCACCAGAAATTACTTGTCCAGCAAATGTCACAGTAGAATGCGATCAACCAACAGATCCAGGAGCTACAGGAATGGCGACTGCTACGAATGATAATTGTGCAATGGATGATGAGTTAGTGATTACCTTTAGTGATGTCAGTACTCAAGCTCCAGCAGGTTGTGGGAATGATAACTATACAATTACAAGAACTTGGACGGCAACAGATCCTTGCGGAAATTCGACGGATTGTCTACAAACGATAACAGTAGAAGATACCACTCCTCCAACCATTATTTGTGCGGCGAATACCACCATCGAATGTGATGAAGATACTTCTCCAACAAACACAGGAATGGCAACAGGAATTGACAATTGTTCCGCACCAGCTGAAGTAGTGATTACCTTTAGTGATGTAAGCACACAAGGAACGGTTGGTTGCTCACAATATGAATACACCATTTCTAGAACCTGGACCGCGACAGATGCTTGTGGAAATTCTTCTACATGTTTACAAATAATCAACGTAGAAGATACTACTCCACCAGTGATTTCTTGTCCTGTAGATTTGACCATAGAGTGTGATGAAGATACTTCTCCAGCAAATACGGGAGTCGCAACAGCTTCAGACAATTGTTCTGATATTGATGAAATCGTCATTACATCAAGTGATGTAAGAACACAAGGAACAGTTGGTTGTGCAAAATATCAATATACCATTACTAGAACTTGGTCAGCAACAGATGCTTGTGGAAACACTAGCACTTGCGTGCAAACAATTGAAGTGGATGATACGACTCCTCCAGTGGTAACTTGTCCTGCTGATATGAATGGATTGAATTGTTTAAGTGGTCCAATTCCAGTGGCTAATACAATTGACGAATTCATTACTATAGGAGGAACCGGAAGTGATAATTGTAGCACGCCAGATGAATGGACTATTGTTTTTGGTGATAGCCCAGGAAGTCCTGACTTACTAGATTTTTGTTCTTCGAATCCTGCAGACCGAACCATCACACGAACTTATACAATTAGTGATGCTTGTGGAAACCCAAGTAGTTGCACTCAGAGATTTGTATATGATCAAAGTGTTATTGGGCCAACCGTTATGGCTCCAGCAGATGAGACAATTGAATGCGGATACGAAGCAATGGCGAATGCCAACAATGCAATAGTGACGACTGATTGTGCTTTAGGATACGATTTAGTCATCACTGGGCCAGTAATAATAGGGACTCCAGATTGTCCAAATACTAGATATATCTTCACTTACACAATAACAGATGCTTGTGGTCGAACTGTTTCAGATACGCAAACGTTTACCATCCAAAATGATGGACCAGAACTAATCTGTCCAGCGGATCCTTTCTGTGTCATTGAATGTACAACAGACCCAGCTGAAATTACTCAAGCATTTGCTTGGTATGCTGTGAACGCAACATACACGACTTCATGTGGTTTAGGAGCAACAATTAGCAATACCTTTAATCCTGATAATTTTAATAGTGTTAACTGTGCAAGCAATCCATATGCTATTCCGAATGTCAGACAAATTCAAAATGTAACCTTCACGGCAACGGATGATTGTGGAAGAACTTCTTCTTGTGCTAGAACAATTTTGATTGTAGATAATGAAGGCCCAGTGATTGAAGGAGATCCTTATCAAACTATTCGAGAATGTGATGATATTATTCAACAGCAATATGATGCATGGATTCATGATAACATTACTAATGCCATGACTGCAACAGATGCTTGCGGTGAGGTAACTTGGAGTCATAGTCCAGCAAGTCCAAACGAAGGACCATGGATTAATGGTTACGCCATTACAGAAGTATATTTCACCGCAACAGATGAGTGTGGAAATATGACAACTAAAGAAGTTCATTTCAAACTCAAAAACCAACACCCACCAACATGGACTGGAACCTTAACAGACAAAACAGTAGAATGTGATCAACCACTACCTGCTTTTGATCCTGCTCCAGGTTTTGTAAATGGATGTGGGGTAACAGTTGTGACTTCAGCAGATGTAACGACTCCAGGTGATTGTCCAAATGAATATAGTATTACTAGAACCCATACCGTTACAGATAACTGTGAAGGTGTAAATACCATTGCTCAAACTATTTTTGTAGTAGATACAACAGCACCAGTACCTCCATCAGCACCTACGGATGTTGATGTACAATGTGCCGATGATGTTCCAGCACCAGTAGATTTGACAGCGATTGATAATTGTTCAGGAGATATTACAGTTAGCCCATCTGCGGTGATTATCCCTGGTGATTGTGAGAATCAATTTACAATGGTTCGCACATGGACCTTTGATGATGGTTGTGGAAATATCTCCAGCGTTAGTCAAACGATTAATGTCAATGATGATACAGCACCAACTTTCACATCAGTACCTGTAAGTGCCGTTGTTGAATGTGAAAATGACATTGCATTTGGAACCGCTAGCGCAGCAGATAATTGTGGATCAGTCGATATTACTTTCGTTGATATGAGTGGTACTTCGGTACTAGGTACGATAGATGGAGATCAGGAAGTGCCTCCTTCTGGTTCTAACGGAAGTGGAGAAATCATTGCTGGTTACGATGAAGATTCTAGAAGTCTATTTATGTCAATTACCTTTAGTGGTTTGTCAGATAATACAGTGGCCGCTCATATCCATAATGGAGAAGCAGGAGCCAATGGAGGAGTTATTGTAGACTTAGGTACACTAGGCTTTCCTTTCGGAGAAACCTCTGGAAGTTTTGTGACATCAATTACTTTAGATTCTCTTCAAGGAGTTGAACTGGAATCTGGAAATCTATATGTTAATATTCATACTTCAGCAGTTCCAAGTGGAGAAATCAGAGGACAACTTTCCGTAATTTCATGTGGAACTTCAATGAAACGAAGCTTTACTGCAACCGATGAATGTGGTAATGAAGCAGAGGCCATTCAAGTGATTTCATCTAACGATACAACAGCACCGGATGCACCATCAGCACCAGTAGATGTAAATGTACAATGTGCGGCTGATGTTCCAGC
>CAZMYK010000573.1:0-3378 GCA_964570435.1 uncultured Saprospiraceae bacterium
CGCCTCTAGCTTGACAGACTTATTGAAGGCGAGGTAGAGGATCTTGCTTTTTGCTCTATGTCTAGCGTACTCAATAAGAGTAGTCGTCTTTCCAGAACCAGCAACCGCATTGATCTTGATGTCACCACTTGACTTAATTATAGCCTGCTGTTCCTTGGTAAATCGCATTTGACATAAAGCTAAGGGTTCTTTTTCTTAGTCACTAATTTGTCTAGGACTAAAAAAGAGCAATCACCCCTTAATCGTTTGTGTGAAGTTCGGGCGCTTGACTTTCGTCATCACTTAGAGTTGTGCCTCAATGCTACAGATTGGGTCAATCCTCTTTTTGTATAAGATGATATCATTTACCGGTGCGGAAAGTACAAATACGAGATAGGTTTCACCTACTCTGCGTTGTTTCTTCAAATATTCATAAGAGAATTTTCCCTTAAAGTCATCGAAGGAAAATTCTGGATTACTTTTGCAGTAATGATATAACTCTTTAGGCAAAGTGTACACCTGGTGAAAGTTTCGTTGATAAATGTCTTTAAAATTCATTGGGTCGCTTAGGTCAAGTTCCCTTTTGTTCTTTCCGATTAAAAGGTTTTTGCGATCTGTGCTTAGGTTGAGTACTTTAAGTTCGATTGATGTTTGAATGTCGGTCTGCTTCAAAGCCTCCAGAACAATTTTGTTTTGAAAAATATCAACAATCACATAACGGTCACTTCCCAATGAAATGGTGTCTGAAATATTTTCATGATTGAATTCACTTTTATAAACACCATTGACCACTTTGAAATCTACGGTTGTGCTTCCTTTTATAGAGCTTAGGTCTTCAACTTGATTAACAAATTCAAAATCAGTGCTTGCCTCGAGACGAGAATATGTAGTTTTAGAAGGATCTTTATCATCAACAATTATTTCACGTGTGAAACCTGAGTTATGACTCGACATCACAAGGTCTAAAGTGTTTCCATGCTTGTCAGTCAAAGATGGGGCACTAAGGGTCACTTTCACAACTGCTCCGGATTTCGAAGATCTGGGAAGATCTTTAGCAGCTGGTAGATTATATTTGACATTCAAGGATTTCCTTGAGGTGAAATTGGCCAATTGTTGATCTATTTTCTTGATTTCAAAAGATTCCTTAATGATCTCTGGCAAGGCTTGCAAAGAATCAGTGTTGTAAAATGGCCTATGTAAATAGGCCTCTGGATGAAAGGGGAAGTTTTGATAATTTAAGTCAGCGTCTGAGAAAATTCCTTTTATAATATTTTGCGTCATAAGCAACTGTGATTCTTCACTTAGTTGTTGCTGAGCAGAAATGCTAAAATATGAAATGCTTAGGATTGCAAGTAAAAAGGTTCTCATATCGTGCTTAATTTTAGACTTGATAATTGTGTTAATTTTGAGAATAGACTTTATCAAAGATTTCAATATCGATCCTCCTTGTACCTAGCCTCTACCGACCGCCCTACTTGATAGACTGGTTCGTAAATAATTAGCTTTTCTATAGTAGTTGGCAATTGGAGAATCGTGTACACTTCTCTCATCTCAGGATCCTCATCCTTAATAGGGAATTCTCGTTGCAATTCTTCGAAAGAAGCATCTGGATTGTTTGCAAGATATTCATACAGATTAACGGGTATATCTTGGGTTGAATAGCCGCTTTGGCATTCTGAACCTAGTCCAAAAGGATAGTTGAGAACTGTGGTTTGATTATCCGCAAGATTGGGAAGGATCAGTTCATTTTTCTCCCTGTTTACGTTCAGAAGCGAGATATCTGAATATGAGGGAAATGACTTTTCATTCAGCCTTTTGTGGATGATCTTATTATCGATGATGTCGATTAAAACGAAGTCATATCCTGCTATGGAAAAGGTCTTGCCAATCTCCTCTTTGGATATTTCAATCTTTCGGTATTCTTTTAGGTACTTAATTTCAACTTGGGCGGTACCGCTTATTGCAGGATCTGAGTTCTTGTCATTCCAGACGATATAGCTAGTGCTGATCTTCCCATCATAATTCTGTGTTCCATTAGATTCGTCACCTATTCCTCCACTTGAGGAGGAGTAGGTATAGAAATCTTGGGGTCCAACTTTGACACTTTGACCGCCCTTGCTTCTTTTGAGTTGCCAATCTTCCACATGCAAAAATAGGGTACGAAAGGTATTAACACCTTCGATGAACTCGTAGTTGACTCTAGCAGGGACCAAAGTTTCTACCCTTGCCAGCATTGGGAATCCTAGGTCTGACGGACCTTGACTTGTTCTCCATGAGATGTTTTTCGCTGCAAAATCTAAGACCGCTTGGATCGAGTCATTGTCACTTTCGTTTTTTTGAAACCACGTTTCTACATCGAAGGGCAGCTTTTTTGATGGGCATTGTTCGCTAGTGAGCAGCTCTTGAAAGGAATATAAAAATTCATGTGCGAAATTAATTTCTGCCTGACTCATTTTCTGGGCCTGCAAATTCAATGAGCCAAGGATTAAGCTAAGTAGCAAAAAGTTTTTCATTGATCAATTTGTTAAGTTATTGGCAATAATAAGCATTTATGATCTTGGACACAAGAAAGGAGCAAAGTTTCCAAGATCAATTGTTTTTGCCGTTTATTCAATAAAAATTACCTTTGCGCCTTCAAATTCAGTAGGCCATTGTCCATCGGAGAATGGAGAGATTGACTAAAAAAATAGATATGTACAGGACACATAATTGTGGAGCGCTTAGGATTACAGACGTAGGTCAGGAAGTCATCCTAAGTGGTTGGAACCAAGCTAGTAGAGATTTTGGAGGAATGACCTTTGTTGATTTACGAGATCGATATGGAATTACACAGTTGGTTTTCAACATAGAAGACGACCAGGAAGTGGCGGAAATGGCTCAAAAATTAGGACGTGAATATGTGCTAAGAGCCAAAGGGGTTGTGCGTGAAAGGTCGAATAAGAATCCCAATAGAGCAACAGGTGACATTGAAATAGAGGTGAAAGAATTAGAAATTCTCAATGAATCCAAGACGCCACCTTTCACCATTGAAGATGAGACGGATGGCGGTGACGATCTGCGAATGAAGTACCGCTACCTGGACATTAGGCGAAATCCTGTCAGAGATAATTTGATCTTTAGATCTAAGTTAGCCATTGAGACACGGAAATATCTATCTGATTCAGACTTTGTAGAGATTGAAACTCCGAACTTAATCAAGAGTACTCCTGAAGGTGCAAGGGACTTTGTGGTTCCATCTCGAATGAATCCAGGTCAATTTTATGCCCTTCCGCAGTCTCCTCAGACGTTTAAGCAACTATTGATGGTCGCTGGAATGGATCGATATTTCCAGATTGTAAAATGTTTTAGAGATGAAGATCTTAGAGCAGACCGCCAACCAGAATTTACACAGATTGATTG